>JBNMGJ010000070.1:0-8975 GCA_050872185.1 Mogibacterium sp. | reverse complement strand
TTGGTGCTGGGGGCTTCGGTCTACGCGAACCGGAAGCCATCGCCCATGCTTCGGGACCGGTTGGACAAGGGAATCGAACTGTATAAGAACGGCACGGTGAAGAAACTGCTCTTTAGCGGCGATAACGGCCAGGTGGAATACAACGAAGTGGAGGCCATGAAGGAATACGCGCTGAAGCAAGGTGTCAAGAAGAAGGATATCTTCTTGGATCACGCCGGCTTTTCCACCTACGAATCCGTGTATCGAGCTCGCAGTGTATTCAACGTTAAGAACATGGTGATCGTCACTCAGCGTTACCATGAGTACCGGGCGCTGTACATTGCAAAGAAGCTAGGCGTTACTGCGGAAGGCATTCCGGCAAAGGCTGTGTCCTACCCGGGCGACACCATGCGGGATATTCGGGAAGTGCTGGCTCGAAGCAAAGATATGGCCAAATGCATCTACACGCCGGAACCCACATTCCTTGGAGATGTGATTCCCATCAGTGGAGACGGGCAGAAAACCTGGTAGAGAAACGAAGGATACCCTCGCACGCTTAACGGGGGTATCCTTCTTACGTGAAGGAGCCCCGCCTCTTCAAAAAAACAATTCAAAACACTAATTTCCAATTGCATGAAAAAGGGTTTTTTGATATAATCTTTCCGTATTATTTTTAATATCTATTTGCGCAAATATAAGGAATTTTCGAAAGGCGGCGATGAACGGGGCCTCAGGTCTTCATCACTCTCCGGACGAGAAAACCTTATCTTTTTTATTTTTTGGCAAATTCTAAGCATTATATTAAGAAGGGTTGTATACCGGGGATAGAACCTCGGAGAAAGGGAAGGACAATGAAAAAGTACATTTTCGTAACCGGCGGAGTAATTTCCGGACTGGGCAAAGGCATCACCGCAGCGGCACTGGGCCGTCTGCTCAAATCCAGAGGCTACAAGGTGGCCTCTCAGAAGTTGGATCCATATCTGAATATCGATCCGGGAACCATGAGCCCGTATCAGCACGGCGAGGTTTTTGTTACGGAAGACGGGGCGGAGACGGATCTGGATTTGGGCCATTATGAAAGATTCATCGATGAGAACTTGAACCAGTATTCCAATCTCACCACCGGCAAAGTCTACTGGAATATCCTGAATAAGGAGCGGAACGGGGAGTATCTGGGAAGCACGGTTCAGGTCATTCCCCATGTGACCAACGAAATCAAGTCCTTCATCTATAATGTAGGAAAGACTTCCGATGCGGACATCATCATCACGGAAATCGGCGGCACCGTAGGTGACATCGAAAGCCAACCCTTCCTGGAGGCCATCCGCCAGGTGGGCATTGAAGTAGGACGGGAGAATAGCCTGTTCATCCCCGTAACCCCGCTCCTCCACGTGAAAAGCAGTGGGGAATACAAGACCAAGCCAACTCAGCATTCGGTAAAAGAACTTCGGGGTCTTGGTATTGCGCCGAATATCCTGGTGCTTCGTACCGAGGGGGATATTGACGAGGAAATTCGGGAAAAAATCGCCATGTTCTGCAACGTCAAGTCGGATTGCGTCATTCCGAACAAGGATGTACCGGAGCTTTACTACGCACCGGTAATGTTGGAGGAGTCCAGATTCAGCGAAATCGTTTGCCGGGAACTGAACATGGAGCCGGGCGTATCGGATATGCACGAGTGGAATGAGATGCTGGAGCGAATCGAGTCCCGAACCGGCAGCGTGACCATCGGCTTGATTGGAAAGTACACCAAGCTCCACGATGCGTATTTGTCTGTGGCAGAGGCACTTCATCACGGGGGCTACGAGAACGGGGTGAACGTGGATATCCGGTGGATTGAAGCGGAAGATCTGGAAGGCGACGATGCGGATGCAATCTTGAGCGACTTGGACGGAATCCTGGTTCCGGGAGGATTTGGAAACCGTGGTGTGGAAGGCAAAATCCGTGCGGCCAGATATGCCAGAGAACACAACATTCCGTACCTTGGAATCTGCCTGGGAATGCAGACCGCGGTGATCGAGTACGCTAGAGATGTGCTGGGATATGAAGATGCCAATTCCGCAGAGTTCAACGAGCAGAGTGCTCACAAGCTCATCGACTTCATGCCGGATCAGCGAGGAAATATTCCGAAGGGGGGAACCATGCGTCTGGGTGCCTATCCATGCAGTATTGCAGAGGGTAGCATTCTGGAGAAAGCCTATGGAAAGAAGGAAATCCAGGAAAGACACCGTCACCGTTACGAGTTCAATAACGAATTCCGTGAAGCGGTGGAGGCCGCCGGTATGCGGATTACCGGTACTTCCCCAGACGGCAGACTGGTGGAAGCGGTGGAGATTCCGGGACATCCATTCTTCGTGGGCGTACAGTATCATCCGGAATTTAAGTCCCGACCGAATGCGGCTCACCCGCTGTTCCGGGAGTTAATCCGGGCGGCGCTTTCGGAGTAGATTGGGTAAAAGAAATCTTCTTCTAGAATATTTAATCAGGTGTTGAAACCAGCTCGAATTACGGATAGAATTATAAGGAAGGGGACGGGGAAATCCCGTCCTTTTTCAGAATCAAATAAGGAGCGTGAGAAAAGATGAATATTCAAATTGAAGATATTGTAAACGCTATCGCTACTTCGGCGAAGGACACGGAATACTACTACGATACAGAAACCGGAGATATGGAGATGACCATCGATGGGGAGATTCTGGGGAACCGGGACATTGACCTCAGCGATGATGAGAGATACATCAAGATGCCGGACCGCTACGAGCTGGATGAGACGAAGATTGTGACGGACTTCGCTCGCCATGCAGATGATCCGGTGATGCGGGCCAAGCTGCTTCAGATTATCGCAGAGGATGAGAGCCTGAAGAGTTTCCGGGATGCGGTGCAGGATCTGAACATTTCGGTGCACTGGGACCGGTTCCGGACGGAAGTGTTCCGGCAGGCGGCCATCGAATGGTGCGAGTACAACGGAATCGAGTACACCGAAGGCGACGAGAATGAAGTGGTGACCGGCGGAATTTATCAGCACTTCAAGGGAAAGAAATACAAGGTGCTAGGTGTGGCCAAGCATAGCGAGACCCTGGATGAACTGGTGATTTATCAGTCTCTTAATGACGCTAGCGATCTGTGGGCCCGGCCGAAGAAGATGTTCTGCAGCAAGGTCACCGTGGATGGCCAGGAAAAGAACCGCTTCGAACTGGTTGAAAGGCCCTAAAACATTGACATATACGCATTCTGATGATAAAATTCAATGATACAACGGAGCAGTAGCGAAGCCTTAGGCAGCAGGAATGCCGAAGGCTTCGTCCTTTGACTGCATTGAGTTCTAAGAATAGTAAATGGGTAGAATGGATGAATAACAAGAAATATGACGGGGCCCTTTACGACGGCCCTTATGTGGAAACGCTGAAGGAAATCATCACCAATACGGTAGCGCAGTATCCGGATCGAACGGCATACATGTACAAAGACGTGCACAAGGAGCCGTTCAAGGGTATTACCTACAAGGAATTTGACGCGCAGCGCCGCGGACTGGGAACGGAACTTCTCGGTATGGGATTGAAGGGAAGCAAGATTGCTGTAGCCGGGGAGAATTCTCACCGCTGGGCGCTGTCTTATTTTACCGTGGTAACCGGTGTGGGCGTCATCGTTCCTATCGACAAGAACCTTCCCATCGGCGAGATTGAGAACCTGCTTCGCCGGGCGGACGTGGAGCTACTGTTCATCTCCCACAAGATGGTGGACTCCGTGATTCCATGCCTGGATGAGGTAGAGAACCTGAAGTACATTGTGATTATGGATCCACCGAACGTGGATCTTTCCAAGTACGAAGAGAACCCGAGAATTCTTCTTCAGTCGGAGTTGATTCAGAAGGGTAAAAGAAAGCTGCGAGAAGGTCATCACGAGTACGAGGATGCAGAGGTGAAGTCTGGCGATTTGTCTACAATCCTTTTCACATCCGGTACGACGGGGTTGGCCAAGGGCGTCATGCTTTCCCATCAGAATCTGGCACAGAATGTATTCAACATGTCGAAGTACTTCCACATTCCGGAGGGAGAACGGGTGCTGTCGGTACTGCCGATTCACCACGCCTATGAGATGTCTTGCACCATTATGACCAGCTTCTACCAGGGTGCCACCGCAGTTATCTGTGAGGG
This sequence comes from Mogibacterium sp., assembly GCA_050872185.1. Lineage (GTDB taxonomy): Bacteria > Bacillota > Clostridia > Peptostreptococcales > Anaerovoracaceae > Mogibacterium_A. The sequence continues at coordinate 4,842 of JBNMGJ010000070.1, read as the reverse complement.
ATTGAAACACATTCAGTCCAATTTTCTAGAGGCGGAATGCAGCGTTATGCTGGGGGTTCCACTGGTGTTCGAGAACATGCATCGGAAGATTTGGAAGCAGGCGGAGAAGAGCGGATCCCTTTCGAAACTGCAGCGAGGCATTGCCATGTCGAAGAAGCTGAATCTGCAGAACCATCCGAGAACCACTCGGAAGATGTTCGAATCCATTCATAAATTGTTCGGAAAGAAACACTACATGTTCATCGCGGGAGGTGCAGCCATTGACCCTTCCGTAATTGATGATTTCGAGGCGATGGGATTCCCGATGTTCCAGGGATACGGAATGACGGAGTGTGCGCCGATTATCGCCATGAATACGGACCGGTACCGGAAGTCTGCAGCGGCTGGAAAGCCAATGCCAGGCACCGAGGTTCGCATCGTGGACAAGGACGAAAACGGAATCGGTGAAGTCATCTGCAAGGGACCATCTGTCATGATGGGATACTACAACGATCCGGAGAATACCGCCAAGACACTGCAGGATGGATGGTTGTACACGGGAGACTACGGATACTTCGATGAGGACGGATTCCTGTACATCACTGGCCGGAAGAAGAATGTCATCGTCACCAAGGGTGGCAAGAATATCTTCCCAGAAGAAGTGGAATACTACTTACTTCTGGATAACCGAATTCAGGAAGTAATCGTGTACGGAAAGCACGATGATGTGAAGGATGATTTAATCTGTACCGCCATCATCTATCCGGACTACAAAGCACTGAGCGAACAGGGGATTACAGAGGACGAGGATGTGTACCGCGTCCTTCGGGAAATTGTGGACAAGGCCAACGAACAGATGCCACCGTACAAGAGGGTCAAGCGAATTGAGGTACGGGACAAGGAATTCGTTAAGACCACCACGCTGAAGATTAAGAGATTTGAGGATGTGAACTATGAATACAAATTTGATGATCGGTCGATCCATTCCGGCAGACGAGTATAGAGAAATCCGGAAGCGGGAACGCCGAGAGATGGAGCAGATTCGGGAACAGCTGAACAACTGGTCCAATCCGAGAGTTCAGTACCGAGGAGACCATATTCCGGTGGATCTCAAGGAAATGCTGGAGAATTCCGCCAAGAACTATCCGGAACACGCTCTTTTCAAGCAGAAGTTCAATCGGAATGAGCCGTTCCAGGAAATCACTTTCCGGCAGACATTGGACGATGTATATGCTTTGGGAACCGCTTTTTTGGACCTGGGACTTCGGGAAAAGAAAATCGGTGTAATCGGAAAGAACAGCTACCAGTGGTGTGAAACTTATCTGGCAGTAACCGGTGGCGTGGGCGTCATCGTTCCGCTGGACAAGGAACTTCATGAAGAGGAGCTGAAGCAGCTCACCATTAAGGGGGAACTGGCCGCAATCATCACGGTGGAGAATAAATACTACGAAGCCTTCAAGCGCATTAAGGAAAGCGGCGACAGCCAGCTGGAATACGTAATCAATGTGGCTATGGAGGAAGACGAGTCGGAAGCCGATGGATATATCTCCTGGAACAAGCTTCGTGAAACCGGCCGCAAGGCGGTTCACAACGGAGATCGAAAGTTCATTGATGCACCGGTGGTGAATACGGACTTGTCCGTAATTCTTTTTACCTCTGGAACCACAGGGGTATCCAAGGGAGTTATGCTGAACCAGAAGAATCTGGTGCTGGACGTGTATCTGGCCCACGTGCTTCTGGAAGTTCGGAAGGGGGAGGACACCTTCTTCTCCATGCTTCCGCTGCACCACACCTATGAGTGCACTGCCACCTTCCTGGAGTGCGTGTACAACGGCACCACCATGGCAATCTGCCAGGGCCTGAAGTACATCGTGAAGGATATGCAGGAGACGAAGCCGAACCTGATTCTGGGCGTGCCGGTTATCTTTGAGAATCTGTACAACAAGATTACCCGGAACGTGAAGAAGTTAGGGAAGGAAAAGCAACTGGATACCCTGTTCAAAATCAACCGGGTGACCAAGAAGGTAGGCTTGGATATTTCGAAGAAGGCCACGAAGCAGATTACCGAACTTTTCGGTGGAGAGCTTCGTACCGTAATCTGCGGCGGCGCTGCCGTAGATGGAGCCATTCTGGATTACTTTGGGGACCTTGGATTCCGCAGTGTACAGGGATACGGTTTGACCGAGTGTTCCCCGATTATTGCCTTGAATCCAGATAGTCCGAAGTACATCAACAACAAGTCCGCTGGGTATTTGTTCCCGCTGTCGGAATGCAAGATTATCGACAAGGACGAGGACGGATGTGGAGAAATTTGTTTCCGCGGACCAACCGTGATGATGGGATACTACAAGGATCCGGAGAAGACTGCGGAGGCCATCGATTCGGAAGGATGGTACCACACCGGGGATTTGGGATACATCGACGAGCAGGATTACGTCTATATCACCGGCCGAAAGAAGAGCATTATCATTACCGGAAACGGTAAGAACGTCTATCCGGAGGAGCTGGAATACTACATTCAGAAGAGCGAATACGTCAGCGAAAGCATGGTCTGGGGAGATGAAACCAACGAAGACCCAACAAAGCGTGGCATCTACGCCACCATTCGCGTGAACGAAGAAGCGATTCAGGACAAGTTCGGTCCGAACTATACGAAGGAGCAGGTGGCAGAGTTCATCGGCCGGGAAGTGGATAAGGCCAATGCGAAGTTGCCGCTGTTCAAGAAGATCACCCATGTGATTATTCGGGAACGGGAGTTCCACAAGACCACGACGCACAAGATCCTGCGTCGGGATGAAGATAACAAATGGGCGTAGGAGGAACTTTCATGGCAGAGAGAAGATATCCCGCCGTCGTAATCGATCACGGGAAAGTACAACATAATGTGAAAACCGTCTGTGAATGGTGCCAGGAAGAGGGTATCTTTGTGGCCGGTGTCATCAAGGGGGCCAACGGCATGGTTTCCGTTGCAGAGGACTATGTAGCCGGCGGGGTAAAGATGATTGCATCCTCCCGTCTGGAACAGCTGAAGCGTTGCAAGGAAAAAAATCTTGGCGTTCCCCTGATGATGATTCGGGTACCGATGATGTCGGAGCTTTCTGAATTGGTGCAGATTGCGGACTACAGCCTTAATAGCGAAATCGCCACCCTTCGGGCGCTGGACAAAGCGGCAGCGGACCATGGCGTGATTCATAACGTGGTTCTCATGGCAGACCTGGGTGATCTTCGGGAAGGTTTCTTCGATTCGGAGGAGCTGGTCGCCACGGCAAAGGAAGTAGAGGACACCTTGCCCCACCTGCATCTGGCCGGTGTAGGGACCAATCTGGGTTGCTACGGATCCGTTATGGCCACAGAGGACAAGATGCAGGATTTGGCCGAAATCGCGGAAGCAGTAGAGAAAGAAATCGGTCGTCCACTGGAAATCGTTTCCGGTGGTGCTACATCCAGCTTGATGGGTGTATTTGGAAAATATATGCCGAAGAAAATCAACATGCTTCGGATTGGCGCGGCAATCTTGACCGGACCGCTGGAAGACATGTGCACCTGCTACGGGTATTCGGAAATGAATGCACTGTCGGATGAGGCTTTTACCTTGGAAGCGCAGGTAATCGAAGTCAAGAAGAAAGCCAGTCATCCTATTGGGCAGCTGGGCGTGGATGCCTTTGGGCAGAAACCGGAATACGTGGACCGAGGCATCCGAACGAGAGCACTGGTGGCTATCGGCCGGGCCGATTACGGCGACATCGGGGATTTGGTGCCGACCATTCCGGGAATGGAAGTCATCGGGGCATCTGGGGACCACACCATTCTGGACATTGAAGATGTTAAGGAACCGATTAAAGTCGGAGATATAATTACGTTTAAACTGAAGTATTCCGCTATCCTGCGTGTTACCGGAAGCGAGAATGTCAAGCGATTTGAAAGGAGCAAATAGACAATGGCAAATGCACAGCATGAAATGACCAGAGAAGGTTATAACCAGTTGGTCAAGGAACTGGAGAACTGCACCGGCCCGATGAGACTGGAGATTGCGGCAAGACTGAAGGAAGCAATTTCCTATGGTGACCTGTCCGAGAACTCGGAGTACGATGCAGCGAAGGAAGAGCAGGCGGAGAACGAGGACCGTATCAAAGAAATCGAAGAAATCCTCCGTACCGCTAAGGTTGTAGATACTGAGGACCTGGAGTCCGAGGGTACCGTTCAGACCGGTGTAACCGTTCGCGTCAAGGACCTGGTATACGATGAAGAGATGACCTACCAGATTGTAGGTAATACCGAGGCAGATCCGTTTAACGGCAAGCTGTCCAACGTATCCCTGGTAGGCGAGCACCTGATTGGCGCAAGACAGGGCGACGTAGTTGAATTCGCAGTACCGGAAGGAACCGCAAAGTACGAGATTCTGGAAGTGCTGTAGTTCTGGAAAGATATTTTTACAGGAGGCTTTGCAAAGGGCCAGGATCTGTGATATTTTGTACACACATATAGTGTAAAAGCATATTTATAAAGATAAATGAAAGGAATTGAAATGAGTAACGAGAATCAGAATGCTCCCGAGACCGCAGAACTGACTGCCGAAGAAATCAGTGAACAGAGAAAGATTCGAAGAGAAAAGCTGCAGGAACTCCGGGACATGGGCAGAGACCCATTCGTGCAGGAGACCTACGACGTAACCGCACACAGCAAAGACATCAAGGATAACTTCGAGGCCATGGAAGGCGAAGAGGTTGCTATTGCCGGCCGTATCATGAGAAAGAGAATCATGGGAAGAGCCGCATTCTTCGATGTTCAGGACAAGCAGGGAAGAATCCAGTGCTACATTAAGCGAGATGACATCGGTGTGGACGAGTACAAGCTGTTCAAGAC
>JBNMGJ010000306.1:0-1222 GCA_050872185.1 Mogibacterium sp. | reverse complement strand
AGACCGTGGGGGTTCAAGTCCCTCGTCGCGCACCACACACCCTTTGAAATCAATGGATTTCGGAGGGTGATTTTTTTAAATGTGGGATTTATGTGGGACTTTCTTCATTTCCCACACGGTCGCCCACACGAGTGGGATGAACCATTTCATCGAACTGGGAAGCGATTGGATCCTGATTGGATTGCTTCTCAAAGAGATGGGTATAGATAGACAGGGTAGTGCTGACGTTGCTGTGTCCCATGCGGCGGGATACGGTGGCCAAGTCCGCGCCAAATGCCACACACATGGAGGCATAAGTGTGTCTGAGTGCGTGGAAAGTGAGTGGTTCCAATCCGATGCGCTCCATATACTGATGAAGTCTCCGGTTGGCTTCGTTCGGCCGGAAAGGAGAACCATCGGTGGCTTTAATCAAATACGGGCAATCCTGCCACAGATCGCCCAGGCGCTGCTTTTCGGCAGCATGATATTTCCGCAGCTCATGAATATCCTGGAGAACGAATTCCGGAACCATGACCATGCGCTTACCGGCGGCGGTCTTTACACTCTTGGTGAATTCGTTTCCTTCCCGAATCCGGTACCTGGCCGCTTCCAGATAAAACCGGCCGGAATCGTCAATCTGGTTTTCCGTAATTCCCATGATTTCACCTCTTCGGAGGGAACAGAAAAGAGCCAGTTCGAACAAAACACGGGTATCCGGATCCAGTTCGGGAAGGTGGTCGCAGAATATCTGGAATTCATCTTCCGACAGAATCCGAACTTCCTGCCGCTCTTTCGTCGGTAGGATGATATCGTGACACGGATTCCGATCCAGAATTTCCCAGTTGCATGCCACCGTGCAGCATCTCCGGAGAAGAGAGTAGGTAGACTTTACCGTCTTAGGAGCCAGCTCTTCCGCCATGGAATTAATCCACTTCTGAATGAGCCGGGGCGATAGTTTCGCCAGAGTAACCGAACCAAGGCCAGACTCCACCCGCCTCCGGCAAACATCATAACCGCGGATGGTGTTCGGGGATTTCTCCTGAATCACCTGGTGCCACACCTCTTCACATAATTCGGATACCGTTATGGATCCATAGCCGGAGCAACTCCGCTCCAGTTCCTTCTCCCATTCCTTAATCATGGATTTGAGTTCCCGTTTCGTGGCTGCATGGAACACCTTCGTGTACCTTCTGGCCTTCCCACGGGCATCCGTTCCATCGTAGATTTCCACACGGTATTTATT
>JBNMGJ010000192.1:0-3545 GCA_050872185.1 Mogibacterium sp. | reverse complement strand
GCTGGATTACGACAACACCCGGACCCGGTCCGAAAGACAGGTGGAGAAACTGGAGACCCAGGAGGAGAAGAGCCCGGTGGAAATCTTCGAAACCCTGTATGAGCAGCAGAATGGACAACCAATGAATGAAGATCAGGAAGAAATCCTGAATCGTTTGATTCGCGAAATCTGGGAGGAGGAAGTATGAGACCGATTCGAATAGAAATATCTGCCTTTGGCCCCTACGCGAAGCGACAGGTCATTGACATGACAAAGCTGGGCGAATCCGGACTCTACCTGATTACCGGAGACACGGGAGCCGGTAAAACCACAATCTTTGATGCCATCGTCTTCGCCTTGTACGGTACCGCCAGCAGCGACCGACGGAGCGGGGAGATGCTTCGGTCTCGGTATGCGGAACCGGAAGAACCCACCGAGGTGAAGCTTCTTTTCCAGTGCAGAAATAAGGAATACGAGATTCAGCGGAATCCTGCCTATCAGCGGCCGAAACTCCGAGGGGAAGGAATGACGAAGGAGGCCGCTTCGGTGGAATTGAAGCTCCCAGACGGAACCATTCTGAGCAAGAACCAAGAGGTGGATGGGAAGATTCACGAGATTCTGGGCATGAATCGAGATCAGTTCATGCAAATCGCCATGATTGCCCAGGGGGATTTTCTGAAACTTCTGCTGGCCAAGACGGAGGAGCGGCGAAAGATTTTCAGCAGCATTTTCCGGACGGGAAGATATGCGAAGTTGGAGGAACGCCTCAAGGATGAGGCTCGGTTACAGCGAAGTGCCTATGACAAATTAAAGCAAAAGATTCAATTTGAGCAGGACAGAGCCAAGCTTCCAGAAGAAGTTACTGCAGAGGAGATGACCAAGATGACCACTGCGCAGTATCTGGAAGCGGTGGCGAACTACCGGGATGCGATGGATCAGGAGCTGGCAGAAGGAGAAAAGCGGCAGGATGTTTTGTCGGATGAGTTGGAATCTTTGGCGGTGTGCATTCAGCAGGCGGAGACGTTGAAACGGCAGAAGGAGAAACTCCTTCAGACCGAAGAAGCATTGCAGCGCCAGCAGGAGGAGAGAGCACAGGCAGAAGAGTGCCTCGAATCTGCACAGAAAGTGATTCCACAGGCAGAAGAGAAGGAAGCGCAGATTCATGTGGAGCGAAACCAGATGCCGGAGTACGACCTTTTGCAGGAAATCCTTCAGAACGTGACCAAAACCAAGCGGTGCCTTGATGAAAATAATAGAAATCTTGTAATCCTAAGGGGACAGAAGGAGCAGAAAAATCAAACCCTCCGAGAGGGAAAGGAGCAAATTCAGTCACTGGAGACTCAGATAGAGGCCACCAGTCAACTGACAGAAAAGAAGGCGAACCTGGAGAAGAAGAAAACGGATTACGCTGAGCTTTCGGATATGCTGACGGCTTTTGATACTGCAGAAAAGGAGTGGGCGAAGGCGGCGGACATTTACAGGCAGGCCGGACAGAAAGAAAACGAAGCTTCGGAGAATTATCGGAGAATGCAGAAGGCATTTCTAGATAATCAGGCGGGGATTCTGGCTGAAACCTTAGAGGAGAACCAGCCCTGCCCCGTGTGTGGATCTTTGAGCCATCCGAAGCCGGCGGAAACGCTGGACCAGGCACCATCGAAGGAACAGGTGGAAGCGGCTCAGAAAATTTGGGAGGATGCAAAGGAAGAGCTGGACCGGACAGCACAACGGGCAGCGGCCTTGAAGGGTAGCATGGAGTCTGGACGGGAACAGATGCAGCGGAAAATGGATGCGCTGCATCTCACAGGGGAACCGGACCAGATTCGAAAAAGCCTGGAAGAAATACAGGAAAATCTGCAGACCCAATGGGAAGCTTGCACCGAGGCGTTGGCAGATGCTCTTGCGGCGGCGGACGAGAAGAAGTTGCTGAATGAAAATCTTGCCAAGGCAGAGGAAGAGAAAAACCAACTGGAGAGTCAGATTCATGAGTTGGAACTTGCCAACGCGTCCCAGCAGGAAAGTGTGGAGAGGGATACTCGCCGTGCAATGGAGCTGCAGAGTCAGCTGAACTACGAGAACAGAGAAGAAGCGATTAAAGCAATCCAAGCATTGGAGAAAGAGGCGAAACAGATTCGGAAGAACCTGCAGGATTCCAGAGAAGCGCTGGAGAACATCCTTCGCCGGATAAGCGAATCGGAAGGGGTAATTCAAGAACTAAAGAACCAACTAGCAGATGAGAATGAAACGGTAGAAATCCTGGAACTAAAGGAGGCGCAAGAAGAAAAACGAGAGGAACAGGAAATCCTCCGCAAGCGAATCAAGGATTGCAATCTGATTCGGGAGACTAATGACAGTGTTCTTCAGAAAATAGGAACGTTGGAAAAGAGTCTGGATGAAGCTGAGAAGAAGTACACCATGATTCAAAACCTGGCGGAGACCGCCAACGGAAATCTGGCGGGAAAGCAGCGGATTCAGCTGGAAACCTATGTCCAGCAGCAGCTCTTTGATCGGATTCTGTACCGAGCCAACTTAAGATTCCGAGTAATGTCAGGAGGACAGTATGATTTGGTGCGGCGGAAAGAGTATCAGCTGAACCAGCAGAGTGGTCTGGACATCGACGTGGTGGACCATTACAATGGAACCACCCGGAGCGTGTCCACCTTGTCCGGGGGAGAATCCTTCATGGCGTCCCTATCCCTGGCACTAGGACTTTCCGATGAAATCCAGGAAAGCGCCGGTGGCGTCCAGCTGGATGCCATGTTCGTGGATGAAGGCTTTGGCTCCCTGGACGAGGAGACACTGGAGCAGGCCATGAAAGCCATGCAGAACCTGGCCGATGAAGGGGGAAGACTGGTGGGAATCATCTCCCACGTGGCAGAACTCCAGACGAGGATCGAACGGCAGGTTCAAGTGCACAAAGAAAAGAGCGGCGGCAGCACCGCAGTGATTAGAAACGAGGTAATGGCATGAGAAAAATTGAAGCATTTGGAAACCGAGGGGACAAGATGGTGGAGCAGAGCATCCGCGCCCGCAAAGACGTCCTTCGCGGAAACTGCAAGGAAATCCGAAAGAACATGGAGATGGATTATCTCAAAGAAGCCAGCCACGCCATCACAGAACACCTGATGGCCAGTTCCATGTACCAAGAGGCGAAGACCATCTTCGCCTATATGAGTTACGGCAAAGAAGTCATCACGGACGAATTCATCGAAAGAGCCCTTGCCGACGGTAAAAACATCTGCATCCCCCTGTGTCTTCCGGAGAATCAGATGGAGGCGAAGCTCTACCGAAGCGAAGAGGACCTCCATATCGGAAAGTATGGAATTCGGGAACCGAGGGGAGATGGAAAAGTGGTTTTACCGGAGGAAATTGACCTGGCGATTATTCCTTGTGTGGCTTGCGACAAGCGGGGCAACCGGCTGGGCCACGGTGCCGGATATTACGACCGGTACCTGGAACACGCAAATTTCCGGAAGGTGGCACTTTGTCCGGAGCAGCTGATTCTGTCCAATGTGGCGGTTTCCAAGCAGGATATTACCATGGATGCGGTAATCACTGAGGACGGAATC
>JBNMGJ010000166.1:0-4198 GCA_050872185.1 Mogibacterium sp. | reverse complement strand
GCGGCTCGCTGCCGACCTATCCGCTAGTGCAGCTCTGCTATTCTGGAAAGTACACCGAAAGTGAAATGGTGGAGAAAATCAGCAAATTCGCCGGAATCTACGACTTCCTGGGAACGAAGGACTCGCGAGAGGTGGAGAAGCGGATTGAAGCAGGAGATGAGAAGGCAAAGCTGGTGTACGATGCATTCATCTATTCTACGGCTAAGGAGATCTGTTCTTATGTGCCGGCTTTCGATGAACCGATTGACCGCATTATCATCACCGGTGGAATTGCTCATTCGAAGTACGTTACCAGCGAAATTGAGCGAATGACGAAGGCCATTGCACCGGTGTCTGTGGTAGCCGGCGAATACGAGATGATTGCTTTGGCCCTGGGTGCCCTGAGAGTTATGCGAGGGGAAGAACCGGACAAGGAATACAAGTAAAGTCGGAAAGGGATTGCATATTAGGAGGTAAAAGTATGAGTTTTTCAGTAAGAATGAGCCGGATTAAGCCATCTGGAATCCGTGCCGTACAGAAGAGAATTGCGGGAAAGAAGGATATGATTTCCTTCGCGGCGGGACTTCCGGATCCGGCACTGTACCCGCTGGAAGATCTTCGAAAGGCAGCGGATGAAATGCTGTTGAAGGAGGGCGCTACTGCTTTCGCTTATGGACTGACGAAGGGATATGGGCCGCTTCTGGATTTTCTGACCGACCGAATGAATAATCGGGAGAACGTGAAGTGTACGAAGGAAAATCTCTGCATCCTGTCTGGATCGCAGCAAGGACTAGGACTGGCTGCCATGATGTTCATCGATGAGGGGGATGTTGTCATTACCGAGAATCCAAGTTATCTGGGAGCAATTAATTCCTTCCGTCCATACGGTGCGGAGTTCGTGGGGGTGGATACGGATGATGATGGAATCGTCATCGAAGATTTGGAACGGGCGCTGGAAGAGAATCCGAGAACAAAGCTAATCTATGTCATTCCAAATTTCCAGAATCCAACCGGAAAGGCCTGGAGCCTGGAGAGAAGAGAACGCTTCATGGAAGTGGTTTCGAAATACGACGTGGCGGTTGTGGAAGACAATCCTTACGGAGACCTTCGGTTCAAAGGGGAACCGCTACCACATCTGCGTTCTCTGGATAAGAAAGGTCAGGTCATCTATCTGGGATCCTTCTCGAAGATTCTGAGCCCAGGAATGAGAGTGGCTTGGGCCTGCGCATCTCCAGAAGTGGCATCCGCCATTGAAGAATTGAAGGAAACCAATGACCTGCAGAGTCCGGAACTAACACAGATGCTGACCTACTACTATCTTCAGATGTTCGACCTGGAGGAACACATCCGAGAAATTCAGGTGGTATACAAAGAGCGCTGTGAGCTGATGGTGGAGATGATTCAGAAATACTTCCCGCCGGAAATAAAATACACAGATCCGGAAGGGGGAATGTTCCTATGGTTGGAACTGCCGGAAGGTCTGGACAGCGACGAGATTCTGAATGATGCTCTGGCAGCGGGAATTGCATATATTCCAGGAGAATCCTTCTTCTCCTTCGAAGGTGTGAAGAACACCATTCGTATGAACTTCACAATGGTGAAGGACGAACAGATTCGAGAAGGAATCCGGATTCTGGGGGATGTATTTCGGAAACATATTGGATAATCGAAAAAAATTATTGTGAGATTATTGAGAAAAGGAGAACAACCGTGGAGAATTCAAGTACCATTAAGATGAGCAAACTTAGACTCATTGTTGCCATGCTGATTCTAGGTGCTGGGTGGGCAATCGTGTATCTGGTACCATTCCTTCAATACACCTGGTACGAACCATTCCGAGAATTTCTGGATGTGTCCGGAACGAAGATGAGTTTTCTTCTGTCCATCTATGGACTGGGAAATATCTTCCTGGCACCATTTGGTGGATGGTTTGCGGATCGATTTAACTATAAGCATATTTATTTCATCTCCATTCTTCTGAATGCGATTTTCGCGGTGGGATTTCTGTTGAATCCGCACTCCTACGCTTGGTGCGTCGCCATGTGGGTGGGCTTTGCCATCGCATCGTTGATGTTCAACTTTCCGACCCAGATTAAGATTGTGCGGATGATGTGGCCGGAAGAGAAGCAGGGAAGAGCATATGGTCTGAATGAAGCGTGCATTGGAATCTTCAATTTGATTGAATCCTCTTTGATGATGGTGGCATTCCAGCGCGCGGGAGAAGGAGAAATCGGCATTAAAGCGACGGTCATTGCCAACATTGTAATGTCCATTATCATTGCTATCGGCGTACTGTTCATCATTCCAAGTCCAACGAAGGAAATGCTGGAAGCGGAACGGAAGGAGGCATTGTCGAAGACCAAGGATAAAAAGGAGAAGAACGCCATTGCGGAAGTATGGTCCGTGCTGCGACACAAAGAGACCTGGATGTTTGCCATCTGTATCTTCGGTGTCTATTCCTTCATGACGACGCTAACCTATTTCACACCGTACTTCTCAGATGTACTGGGAATTCCAATTGTCATTGCGGGATGGGCGGCCATCTTCAGACAATACGGTTGCCAGATGATCGGTGCGCCAATCGGAGGAGAAATCGCCACTCGGCTGAAATCTCCGGCAAAGAATCTGGTCATTGTCTATGTGTTAGCAATCGCAGGACTTCTGTACATGTTGTTCGGTGCGAATAAGCACTCGTCGGTGGGATTCGTGGTATTCATTGTAATCGGACTGTCCTTTGCGTGCTATGCAGGACGAAATTACTACGCAACCATCGAAGAATGTGGAATTCCATCGGCGGTAACGGCGACCACCACAGGCGTTGCAGCGATTCTTGGATTCTCTCCAGACGTATTCCAGTTCACTTTGTTCAGTAACTGGTTGGATACCCTTCCGGCCGCAACTGCATACAATAGAATGTTTACATTCCAGCTCGTGGTTGTAATTATCGGCCTCTTAGATGCATTGCTTATTATCCGGCTTAAGAAGAGAAATGAGCAGAGATTGGCCGAAGGAAAAGAAGTAGAGTACTTCGGAAAATAATTTAGCAAAACCATCAATTATACCTTCATAATTTACCGAACAAAGGATCTTTCATTTAGAGAAGGATCCTTTGTTTTTTCCATAAAAAGTATTTATCAATATTCCAAAGTCCATTATAGTCAAGGGTTCCAAGTGTCTCAGCAGGTTGCGCAGGGAAAAGAATTTCCAAAGCCGAAAAGCTTATTGTGGAACGCTGTTCTATTATGATATAATGCAGAAAAATAGAACAACGTTCCAAAACCACTTACGGTGTTACCAGTGTAGAAGGAGGCGCAAGATGGAAAGAAGCAGTACTGGAAGAAGCACACAGGAAAAGACCCCGGGGCTGGGAATTTCATTAGTTCCGATTTTATCGGTTTTTCTACTCCTATTTTTCTCTTTGACGAAATATCATCTGGACATTCAGATACCGCTGATTTTCGCATCCATTATCGCAGCGTCCATTGCGGTTATCGGTCTGAAATGTCCATGGAAGGATATTGAAACCGGTATCGTAGATTCCATCCAGAATGCCATGCAGGCCATTCTGATTGCTTGTCTTATCGGTCTGATCATCGGTGCCTGGATTGCCGGTGGGATTGTGCCATCCCTGATCTACTACGGACTCAAAATCCTGTCACCGAGGTTCTTTCTGGTTACTTGCTTAATCGTATGTTCCATTGTCGCCGTAGCCACCGGAAGTTCTTGGACGACGGCGGGAACTCTCGGCGTTGCAATGGTGGGGATCGGTTCTGGTATGGGAATTCCGGCGGCTGTAACAGCCGGCGCTGTGGTATCGGCGGCATACTTCGGCGACAAGATGTCTCCGTTCTCTGACACGACGAATTTGGCACCAGCGGTATCGGGGACGACGCTATTCGCCCACATTCGGCACATGATGTACACTGCCGGAACAAGCTATATCATTGCGATTGCAATGTTTCTATTCCTGAATACGCGTTATGTGGGAAACCAGGGAAATAAGAGTGATATTGCGAGTGTGCTGGTATCGTTGAAAGAACAATTCCTGATTTCACCGCTTCTGATGCTGCCACTTCTGGTGTTAATCCTCATGATATGTTTCAAGATTCCCGCTATTCCTGGGCTAGTGGCAAGTATGCTTCTAGGGGTATTCTGTGCCATTGCGGTACAAGGGCAGGGAATCAAAGAAATTGGAACGGTTCTCAGTTACGGATACGAG
>JBNMGJ010000287.1:0-1487 GCA_050872185.1 Mogibacterium sp. | reverse complement strand
TGAGCCCCCGGGATTTGTGTCTCATCGATGAGCTGGGAACATTAATTGATGCGGGAGTCTACTCCTTCAAGATTGAGGGTCGGATGAAGTCACCGGAGTACGTGGCGGTGGTAACTCGGATTTACCGGAAATACATCGACGAGTATATGGTAAAAAGAAATTACACCGTCTCACCGGAAGACCGGAAAGCCCTGGAACAGATTTTCAACCGAGGAGGCTTTACGGAGGGATACTTCCGCGGGAATCCTCATGAAAAGCTGATGTCTCCTGTGATTCCAAAGAACCAGGGAATCCGTATCGGTACCGTGACTTCGGTTAAGAAGGGGTCCACCCTGGTGGATGTGCGCTGTGATATTGCCCCAGACATGGGGGACGGCATCGAAATCCGAAGAGAAGGAAGGGGTGCTGTCGGACGGAAGGCCGTCAGCAGCATCGTTAGCTACCGGAAAGAATTGGGAAAGAATGCTCTTCGAATTGGAGATTTCAAAGAGCCGGTTTTTCCAGGGGATGCGGTCTACCGAACATCCTCTAAGAAGCAATTGGAAGAGGCGCGAAGCACGTTTCGACCCATGTCTCTCTGTGCAGACGAAGGAGCTCGGAAGATTGGTCGGCGTAGGCCGGTGGATCTGACCCTGACCTGTTATAACGAAACGCTAAATCTCACCGTAACAACTGTACCGGAAGAAGAGAATCTGTGGGCTAGTCAGCAGAAGGTGAAAGTGACGGAGACTGCAGGACCTTTTGAGCCGGATTACGAGCGGGCTACACCGAAGGAGCGGTACGAGAATGCCCTTCAGAAGACGGGAAACGCGCCATTTGAGGTGAGAAGAATCCGAATGAAGGGAGACTTCAATGTGCGGGTTCGCGCTTCGGAAATCAATGCTTTGCGGCGGAAGTGCTTAGAGGAACTGGAAGAGAGAATTCAGTTCCGGAGAGATGGACTGAGTGTGATGGCATCGGCGGAGAAGGTACTTCCGTCAATCGGGGGTGACGATTTTGAGGTGCTTCCGAGAGATATTCATCGGATTCCACTGGCACAGCTTTGTCTTGAATCGGAGCGGACTGGGGAACCGGTGGAAGCGCTGCTTCGAAAACCGGAAAATCAAGGAATTCCTTCGATTTCCAACGTAACGAAGGGCTTGGAAGATGAAATCCTTCGGAGGCACGAAACAGAAATTCGTCATCTGGGCCAGCGGGTTCCAATTCTTGTCGGAAATCTGGGCTGGCTGAACCGACTTTTACCGGAAGAAGGAATGCATATATACGGAGACTACGGACTGAATGTGATGAACCGAGAAACAAAGGAACTGCTTCGAAGCTTAGGCGTGGAAGCGGTGTATGATAGCTTAGAGGAAGAAGATTTGGAATGGCAGAGTGAAGATGGTTTCCCACTGATGATTACGGAACACGATTTCGAGCCGGGGGAACTTCGGAACGAGAAGCGAGGAATTCACGTTAGAATCTGGAAACCGGAGTACAGCAGTCAG
>JBNMGJ010000034.1:0-12744 GCA_050872185.1 Mogibacterium sp. | reverse complement strand
GTATACGTACTGAAGAAAGAAGAGGGTGGTAGACATACACCGTTCTTCAACGGATATAGACCTCAGTTCTATTTCAGAACAACAGACGTAACAGGTGATCTGCAGCTGCCAGAAGGCACTGAGATGTGCATGCCGGGAGATAACGTTGTAATGAACATCTCCCTGATTACACCGATCGCTATCGAGGAAGGCCTGAGATTCGCTATCAGAGAAGGCGGCAGAACCGTAGGTTCCGGCGTTGTAACTGAGATTCTCGAGTAATTTAGTTACACGAGTGCAGCGATACGTAACAGCAATGAAGCACTGCGAGTCATTCGCAGTGCTTTTTTATATGCATCAGAAATGATGGTTTACGTTATGTGCATTTGAAGTTTACGAAGGCGTTTTACGGAGAGGGTGCGGTGGTTGAAGTTCGCCCTGCCATGTGATATAGTTTCAAGCGTACAATTCATCGAAGAGATAATGAAAGTGATTTTGACATGGATATGAATCAAAGAAAGAAAACACCATTTCAGCGATTAACAGGCAATGTATATTTTCGCTTAGGCCTAATGGCTTTTGTGGTATATCTCCTAATCTACTATTGGAGCAAAGTGGAGAACATCATTGTGATGTTCGGGAATGCCCTTGCTCCTCTTGTGGTGGGAGGAATTATCGCCTATGCGGTGAATATCCTGCTTACTTTTATTGAGAAACAGTACAGCCACATCTTTAAGTCTGGACGGATGGCGGCGGCGCGTAGGCTGGTATGCATTGTATTGTCTTATCTGTTATTGATTCTGATTATCGGTGTGGTCATCGGTATTGTAGTTCCACAGTTGACCAGCTGCATTTCACTGCTCATATCCCAGAGTGGGGCTGCGGTGGATCAGGTGGTACACCTGCTTCAATCGGTTCCATCTCTGGCCAAGTATGGAACCATGTTGGAACAGAATATGAACGGAATCCATTTGAATGGAGAACTGGTGCAGAAGGCACTCCATATCCTGCAGAGCGGGAATACCGGTTGGATTAGCAATGTTACCGTTGTGCTTCACAAGGTAACAGGAGCGGCCGCTTCGCTGTTCATCGGACTGTTTTTTTCTTTCTACCTGCTGAGCGGGAAAGAAAAGTTGTCTCGGCAAGGGCGTAAAGTGATTCACATTTACTGTCCATCGGTGGAAAGCAAGCTTTTTGAAGTTCTGAAGGTATTCAACCACAGCTTCCGGAGCTTTATTGTGGGACAGGTGAAGGATGCCTGCGTGCTTGGAATAATGTGCTTTGTGGCCATGATGATATTCCGCATGCCGTACGCAGGAATGATTGCAGTAATTATTGCAGTAACCGCATTGGTTCCAATCGTGGGGGCAATCATTGGTGCCAGTGTGGGATTCATCTTGATTCTCTCCACCTCAGTAACCAAAGCGGTGATTTTCCTGATTCTGTTCTTGGTGGTACAGCAAATCGACAACAACGTGACCTACCCGCGAATCGTAGGTGGATCCATTGGACTACCGGGAATCTGTGTGCTTGCGGCGGTTACCATCGGTGGCAGCGCCTTTGGTGTACTGGGAATGCTGTTCTTCATTCCCCTGTTCTCCGCAATTTACAAGCTTCTTCAGACGGATATGAGACGTCGGGAGAAACGAAAAGAAGATGCCGACATGGAAATTGTGTGATGTTTTATCCCAGTTTCTGAATGGGAAAATAGTTTGTGGTATAATACACGTGTATGTCTTAACGAGGAGGTACCATGATAGTATTTAACAAAGTAAGCAAGAATTACGGGGAGAACGTGGGCCTGGCCGACGCTACCGTACATATAGAACGGGGGGACTTTGTCTTTCTGGTGGGTCCCAGCGGAGCCGGTAAAACTACTTTTATCCGTCTCATATTGAAGGAAATCGAAGCGGATAGCGGAACCATTCTGGTGGACGGGGAAGACATTACCCGAATGACACATCGGCAGATTCCGCAGCTTCGGCAGAAAATTGGAATGGTATTCCAAGATTTCAGGCTTCTGGAAAAGAAAACCGTATATGAAAATGTGGCTTTCGCCATGGAAGTTCGGCACTGTAAGAAGCGAGTAATCCGAAAGGAGGTTCCTTTTGCCTTGGATTTGGTGGGAATCGCCGATAAGGCCAACCGTTATCCAAGTGAGCTTTCTGCAGGTGAGCAACAGAGAGTGGGAATTGCTCGGGCGATTGTGAACAATCCAAGACTCTTAATCGCGGATGAACCTACAGGAAATCTGGATCCGGTGACGGCTATGGAAATCATGCAGCTGCTGGAGAAGATTAATGTGCGAGGAACTACTGTGCTGATGGTTACCCATGCGAAAGACATTGTGGATCAGATGAATAAGCGGGTGGTGGCCATTGAGAACGGAAGAATTGTCCGAGACGAACAGGGGGCATACGGAGTCGCCCCACAACACCTGTACGAAATAAGCGCAAAGGAGGATGAAGCTCCATATGTTTTCTAGAATTGGATATACTATTAAGCAGGCTTTTTCCCAGGTGTTCCGAAATAAGGGAATGAGCTTCACGGCAACGCTGGCGATTACCGCCATGATGTTGATTCTGGGATTGTTCTTCGCCACTTTCGTGAACGTGGATTTGTTCGCAGAGGTGATTCAGCAGGACTATAACGTAATTGAAGTATACATGGACGACAAGAATGACGACGCGAAGAATGAGACCATCGGACAGGAGCTTCGGAACATCAGCGGTGTTACCAATGTGGAATACCGTTCGAAAGATGACGCCATGAAGATTATGAAAGAACGTTGGGGAGATAATGCTTATCTGCTGGATAATCTGCAGAAGAATCCGCTTCCGAACTCCTATCTGGTATATGTGAAGGACAAGAGCACAGCGGATCAAGTATCTAAGGTGGCACCGACCATCAAAGGGGTAAGTGACATCAAGTATTACCAGGATACCGTGGCGAAACTTTCTAAGATTACTCGGGCAGTGAAATATGGATCCATCATCATGATGGCATTCCTGGTAGTGGTATCCATCATATTGGTGGCCAATACCATCAAATTGACGGTGTTCAATCGAGCAAAAGAAATCGGAATTATGAAATATTTGGGCGCCACCGATTGGTTTGTCCGAGCTCCCTTCGTTTTGGAAGGTGTGATTCTGGGAACTTTGTCCGCCGGTGTTGCCACCGGCCTTTTGGGATTCCTGTACACGAAGTTCGTGAATGGAATCGGTCCGGATATCATGAGAATATTGTCTGTCCCAGTTATTTCGGCCAATTATCTCTTGCCGAATCTTCTAATCATATTCCTGGCACTAGGGGTTGGAATCGGAACTTGCGGAAGCATCATTTCAATCCGGAAATTCCTGGACCGTTAGATAGGAGTAGCAATGAGAGGAAATAGGATTAAAGTAATCAGTTTCGTCATGTGCGTTGTAATGGTGCTGACTTCAGGTTTGTCTGTATATGCCAGCAAGGCTTCAGATGCGAAGAAAGAAGCCAAGGCAAAACAGGAACAATCGGAGGCGGCCTCCAAGAAAGCCGATGAGGCCGGGGAGAAGGCGGATGCAGCAGAGGACAAATTAAAGGAAGCTGTTGCCGCACTGACCGAGAAGCAGGCGCAGATTGATGAAGCGGAGAAGAAGCTTGCAAAAACCAAAAAGGCACTGGCCAAGAAGCAGGCTCAAGTGAAGAAACAGGAGGAATCTCTGAATTCCAGATTGGTGGCCATGTACAAGACCGGAACGGTGGGATATGTGGACGTAATCTTGAATTCTAGCAGCATTGATGAACTTATCACCAACCTTTCCATGGTTCAGAAACTTCTCAGCAGTGACCAGAATCTTCTGAAGAAACTTCGGAAAGAATACGAGAAGATTAACAAGCTGAAGAAACAACAGGAAGCGGAAGAGGCACAGCTGCAGAAGGAGAAGGAAGAGCTGAAGGCACTGGAGGAGAAATACAAGGATCAGGCCAGTGCGTATCGCAAGCAGCAGGAAAGCCTCCAGTCTGAGGCGGATGCGTTAGCTGCAGAGGCCAGAAAGAAACAGGCAGAGGCAGAACGCCTTCTGAGAAAACACAAGACACCGAGCAATTCGGGTGGTTATGTATGGCCATGTGATGGTCCACTGACATCTTATTACGGTTGGAGAATCCATCCAATCTTTGGAACCAAAACTTACCACAGCGGATACGATATTGCTGCTTCTAGCGGAACACCGGTATACGCAGCGGGTAGCGGTGTGGTCACCATGGCCTCTACCTACGGTGGTTACGGAAACTGCTTGCAGATATACATTGGAAACGGGTACACAACGCTGTACGGACATCTGTCCGGATTTGCGGTATCCAAGGGGGCTTATGTCAAGAAGGGACAGGTGGTAGCCTATGTGGGCAGCACCGGCTGGTCCACCGGACCTCACCTGCACTACAGCTTGCTGAAGAACGGAAGCTTCGTGGATCCAAAGAGTATCTACTAGAAGGTATAGCTAAATATATATAATGGAGAATGAATGAATCTCAATCAGGAAATTATAAGAGAAATTCTCGCAAAGAGAGGCATTGAGAGCGAAGAAGAACGGAAGGAATACTTCGCAGTGCGTCCCCAGCGAACTTACGATCCATATTTGCTGACCAATATGGAGGCGGTTGTGGACCGAATTCTTTCGGCAATCGACGAAGGAAAGCGCATTGTAATATATGGAGACTACGATGCTGATGGCGTGACATCCACGGTGGTGATGCTTAAGGTTCTTCGCTGTCTGACGGACAACGTAACCTATTACATTCCCTCTCGATTGGAAGAAGGTTATGGACTGCACAATGAGTCCATCGACCGAATTCGAGAGTTGGGAGGCGAGTTCATCATAACGGTGGACTGCGGCTCTTCGTCTCTAGCGGAAATTGAATACGCACGAAGTCTCGGCATCGACATTGTGGTGACAGATCACCACAATATGAAGGATGATCCGGTAAAAGAATTAATCATCAACCCGAAGGCACCGGGGGATACCTATCCCTTCAAGGGCCTTGCCGGCGTAGGAGTGGCTTATAAGCTGTGTCTGGCCATCAGCCGAAAAAGGGAGATTCCGAGGCTGGTATTGTCTGAGGTGTTGGAGTTTGTTGCCATCGGAACCGTAGCGGATATTATGCTCCTTTTGGATGAGAACCGATCTTTCGTTAAATACGGCCTTATGTGGATGAACCGAGGCTGCCAGAATCCAGGCCTTCGTCGCCTTATTGAACTTTCTGGCCTGGATTGCAGGAATCTTACCTCCACGAATATTTCCTTCGGCATTGCACCGAGAATCAATGCCGCCGGAAGGGTTTCCGATGCGGATCTTGGGGTAAAGCTGTTCATGGCGGAGTCACCGGAGGAAATTGAAGAGTATTGCAACGATATGATTGAGCGAAATAACTTGCGGAAGAAATGGCAGGAAGAAGCGTATCAACAGTGTATTGTAAAAGCGAGAAATGAATACCGAAAGGGAGATTTTCTTCTGGTGGAAGCCGAGAATGTGCACGAAGGAATTCTTGGAATTGTTGCAGGAAAGATCAAAGAGGAGTCGAAGCGTCCCACCGTCATTGTGACGAAGAACGGCGATGAATATAAGGGGACCGGAAGATCTGTAGAAAAGGTGGATATCTACGAAATGTTGAACCGGTACCGAGATTGTTTTATCCACTTCGGCGGTCACAGGGCAGCCTGTGGATTTACGATTGCACCGGAGAAACTATCGGAGCTGAGAGCAAATCTGAATAAAGACCTTGCAGAAATGCGGAGCGAGGACCCAGATTTGTTCGAGAAGGAAATTACCTATGATTTAGACTTGGAACCGGAGGAATTTACGCTGGAGCTGGCAGAAGAGCTGAGATCTTTCGAACCCTGTGGGAAGGATAACGAGCCTCCGAAATTCCGGATTACCTTCGTGGTTCCGGAGAATTGGCGATTCCTCAAAGACGACCAACGTTATGCGAAGTTCCAGATTGGAGATCTGGACTGCATCCTCTTCCATGATGCAAAGAAATATTACGATGTGATTCAGAACAGTGAATTCGTAGATGTCTATGGAACCATGGAAATCAATACGTGGAGAGATCAGAGTCGTGTGCAGCTTCAGGTATCAGAGATAACACCGGGAATGTAGTTTCGCCAGGAAGGACATGTGATGAAAAAAATTTTACCGTTCCTGGCGGGGATGATGGTTTCTGCCTTTGGAATTTTAATAATAATTTGCGGATTCAAGGGCGGCAGAATTATATCTTCTTCGAAGTATGACTACTATCGGAATCTGGATAAATCTTTTGGAAAGTATTATTCCATGGAAGAATCCATTCAGAAAGACGCATTGTATTCGGTAAATGAAAAGAAGCGGGATAAATACCTCGCACAGGCGATGGTTCGTTCTCTGGACGATCCTTACAGCACCTACTATACGAAAGATGAATATGAGAAGCTGGAAAGGATGTATTCTGATTCCTATTCCGGAATCGGAATTGCGTTGAAGTCTCAAGGCGGAAAACTGATTGTATCCCACGTTATCAAAGATAGCCCAGCGCAAAAGAGCGGACTTCGTAAGGGGGATGAAATTATTTCCGTAGATGATCAGAAACCGAAAAGCGTTCAGAATGCATCGGATCTGATTAGCGGTGAAACAGGAACGGATGTGACGCTGGAATTGAACCGAGGTGGTCAGACCATTACGGTTACACTGACAAGGGAAGAAGTGGAAGAGGACAGTGTGGACTACAAGTTCCTGCACAGCGATTCGGGAAAGAAAATCGGATATATACGGATTCGGCATTTCCGGGAGGGAACCTCAGACGAATTCCAGAAGGCCATTGAAGCCATGGAAGACGGAAAACCGAAAGGCGTCATTGTAGATGTTCGCAATAATCCGGGTGGAATTAAGGATGAAGGCGTGAAGTGTGCAGATGCACTTCTCTCCGCTGGAAATATCTTAATTGAAAAGAACAAATCTGGGGAAAAGAAGGTTTCCAAGGCCGATGGAAAATCGGCGGATTTCAAATACGTGATCCTGGTGAATGGGAAGACCGCCAGTGCGGCAGAGATTTTTGCCGGTGCTATTCAGGTCAACGATGGTGGAAAACTAATCGGAAAGAAGACTTACGGAAAGGGCGTGATTCAAAGCGTGATTCAAATGGATGATGGATCCGCCTTCAAGTTCACCACGGAGGAGTACTTCCTTCCCGATGGAACGGCGATTAATGGCAATGGAATCCAGCCGGATATTCGCGCAACCTCGCAGAATGCCCTGAAGAAGGGCATGGAGGAGCTTTCAAAGTAATCTCATTTGCGGAATCGGGAGAAAAGAATGCACTTATTCTATACAGAAGATTATGATGGTAGCCGAGAAGAAAGTAGAGTCCTTCTGGGACAGGCGATGGACAGATATTTTCAGAAGAAAAACAGAAACCCAGAGGTATCGACGAAAGAACTACTGGAGAGAATCTGTGTGGGTAATCTTGGAAAACCCTATATTCCGGGGTTTGTTCCCTATTCCATTTCCCATACCGGAAGCTACTGGGCGGTACTTTTCAGCGAGACCCCTTGCGGATTAGATATTCAGAAATGGCAGAAGTCGAACTATATGAAGCTGGCAGAACGCTTTTATCAGGAAGATGAAATTCAGTCCGTGAGAGAGAATGGCGAACCAGAATTCTTTCGGATATGGGCTCGGAGAGAGGCTTTCCGTAAGGCGCTGGGACTGTCCGTGTTCACAGAGGCGGAATCGGTTCTTTCGGACTGTGCGAACCATGCAGGAGAATGGTACCGGTTACAGGATGTGAAGATGCCGTTTCCCTGCGATGCAGCGATTTGTGTTCAGTTGACGGAAGAAAATTCTGCAGGGATGGAATGCAATCTGGAAGCAGAGAGGATAGAAATAGAGAGACTTTAATGGAGAAAGAAAAGAAACGACGGACCCCGTTGGAGGAATTGACAAGGTACATTGCACCTCGAATGAGAACCGTAGCGGAAGCGAGAAAGCGACTGGAAGAAAAGCTCTACGAGGAGTCAGAAATTGAGGCGGCCATTCAGCGTTTTCTGGAACTGGGATATCTGGACGACTCGGAATACGTTCGGGCATACTGCGAATATGCTTTTGGCAAGGGAAGAGGAAGGTCTCGAATTCGTCAGGAACTTCGAGATAAAGGGGTTCCATCGGAGGTTATCGACAATGGAATCGAGGACTATGTCTACGAAAACCGAATCGATGAATGGGAAATTGCGCGGGAAATCGCCAAGAAAACGCTGCAGGGGGTGCCACGACCACTGGAACAGCGTAACCTGGCAAAGGTGGCGCGAAAGCTAGAACAGAGAGGATTCGCTTCCTCCACAATTATTCGTATATTAGGAGAAATCAAGGAGTAGCAACGTGAAGATTTACGCAATCGCAGATCTGCATCTGTCTTTCCATGAAAATATCGACAAACCCATGAGCATCTTCGGTGCGGGATGGGATAACTACGAGGAGCGGCTCCGACACTGTTGGCTGGAGTTAGTCGAACCGGAAGACGTGGTAATCCTGCCGGGAGATCTTTCCTGGGGGCTTTCGATGGAGGAGGCTTTGCCGGATTTGGAATGGATTCACAATCTGCCGGGACGCAAGGTGCTTCTCAAGGGAAACCACGATCTGTGGTGGAGCCGAATTACCTATTTGAATACGCTGTACGATGACGTTCAATTCATACAGAATGATTGTCTGTTCCTTTCCTCAGAAGAGACCGGTGGGGAAAGCATAGCCATCTGTGGAACCAGAGGTTGGGTGCTTCCTGGTTCGGATGAGTTCACCGAGCATGACCAGAAAATCTGGACAAGGGAGCTGGGGCGGATGCGAAACAGCCTGGAGGCGGGGATGAAACACCATCCGGACCGGATTATTGCGGCTCTTCACTATCCGCCGGCAGAGATGCAACACAAGGAATCGGATATGACCAGGCTTTTGCATGAATATCCGGTGACAGACTGCATCTACGGGCACCTTCACGGTATGCATGCATTCGAGAAGGGCATTAAGCACGAGCAGGATGGAATACGGTATTACTTAACATCGCTGGATTATCTGGGCGCAAAGCCGAAGAGAATATGGGGGTAGTTCGATGAATATGTTAGATATTATTACGAAAAAAAGAGACGGATTGGAACTGACAACCGAGGAAATTCAGTATTTCATTCGGTCCTATGTGTCCGGAGAGATACCGGATTATCAGGCAGCGGCGCTATTGATGGCGATATATTTCCAGAAGCTGACTCGGAAGGAGACCTTTGCCCTAACGGAGGCCATGGAATACAGTGGCGACGTGGAGGACCTGAGCTCAATCCCGGGAATTAAGATCGATAAGCATTCCACCGGTGGTGTGGGGGACAAAACCACGCTGATTGTCGGCCCGATTGCCGCTGCGGCGGGAGTGACGGTAGCAAAGATGAGCGGCCGGGGCCTGGGCTTTACTGGGGGAACTGCCGATAAGTTAGAAGCCATTCCGGGTTTCCAGACCACTTTGACGCCGGAGGCATTTCAGAAACAACTGGAGAAAATTGGGCTGGCGGTAATCACCCAGAGCGGGTCCATGACTCCGGCGGATAAGAAACTGTATGCCCTTCGAGATGTAACCGGAACGGTGGAGAACCCAGGACTCATTGCCTCCAGCATCATGAGTAAGAAGTTGGCCTCCGGCAGCGACGGAATCGTGTTGGACGTGAAGTGCGGAAATGGCGCATTTCTTAAAGATGAGGAAGCGGCAACAGAACTGGCGGAACTGATGATGGATATCGGGAAGAGCGCCGGAAAACGAATGGTGGCTGTCATCAGCGACATGAATCAACCGCTAGGACAAGCTGTTGGAAATACACTGGAAGTGGAGGAAGCCATTCAGGTTCTCCAGGGAAAGGGCCCGGAAGATGTTCGGAACCTTTGCCTGCAGCTAGCGGCGGAGATGATATATCTGGGGGATTGTGCCGAAAGCCCAGAGGCAGCCTATGCGTTGGCAGAAAGCAAATTGAGCAGCGGTGCGGCTCTTCAGAAATTCCTGGAAATGGTGGAAATGCAAGGCGGTGATACGCATATCCTCGAAGGAAACCTAACAGACCTGAATGAAGCATACATCGTGGCTTCGAATCAGGCCGGTTACGTGGCATCGGTGGATACGGAAGCCATCGGACATATTTCCCAGCACCTGGGAGCCGGTCGACTTCGGAAGGAAGATTCCATTGATCCGTCGGCGGGTATTGAACTGATGGTTCAAATCGGGGATGTGGTGCAGCCCGGGGATATGCTTGGAATCTTATACACTCGGAAGGATGAATTTATCCCAGAAGCAGAGGCCAGACTCAGGAAGGCGGTTCACCTTGCCGATAATCCGGTGACTCCGCCAAGGCTTATCAAGAAGATTATCCGGTAAAAGGAGAGATTCATGGAATATGCTTTTATTGTAAATCCGGCATCCGGAAACGGAAAAAATGCGGCAAAGCTTCGGGAAGAGTTGGAACCCTATTCGGAGAAAGAAAACGTTCGAATCTACTGCACGGAAGGGGAGAAGGACGCCACGGTGCTGGCAGCTTCCATTGCGGAGGCGGCGGCCCGCCGAGGAGAAACGGTGAACATCTATGCCTGTGGAGGGGATGGGACCATCCAAGAGACTGCCAAGGGAATTTATCACCATTCCAATGCCAGATTAGGAGTGATTCCGGTGGGAAGCGGCAATGATTTCGTGCGCTGCTTCGAAGATTCAGAGGCCTTTCTGAATATCGGAAAGCAGATGGAAGCCGGAAAGAAACCTACCGAGGAACTGAAGCAGGTGGACCTTCTGGAATATGTCTGGGAGGAAAATGGAGAAGAAATCACCGATTATGCCATTAATGGAATCAACATCGGGTTTGATGGAAACACCGCTATCCTGGCCCATGACCTGAAGGAACTTCCCCTAGTGCAGGGATCCGGTTCCTATCTGCTGGCGGTTCTGATTAACTTAATTCGAAAGAAGGGAACGAATCTGAAAGTAAGGGCAGATGGCAAGGATATCTACGACGGTCCATTGATTCTCTGTACCGCCGCTAACGGACGTTTCTGTGGCGGCGGGGTGGAAAGCTGCCCCCATGCCCTTCTAGATAATGGGAAAATTGAACTGCTGCTGATTAAGAATATTACTCGGCGATACTTCCTCAAGGTTTTCCCTGCATTCAAAGAGGGAAAACTGGAAGAAATTCCAGGGGTAGAGAAGTACATTACACCTATGCAATGTAAGGAAGTAATACTGGAACCCAATGCCGGTAAAATGAAATTCGTAGCAGATGGCGAAATCCGGGAAACCGGAACTATTCGCGTTCGAGTGATTCCCGGTGCCATACCGGTAATTGAACCCGATGGAAAACGTCTATAGATTGGAGTATATAGGATAATGAAAATAAAGAAGTATTTAGTAGTCATGCTGACGGCACTGATGGTGACGGCGGGCAGTGTTACTGCGTCTTTTGCTGCCGTGAATAAGGATGTTCCGCGTCCGTCTATCGATGCGAAGTCCGCAGAACTCTACAGCGTAACTACGGATGAAGTGCTTTACGCGAAGAATCCGGACCAGCGGGTAGAACCTTGGAGTACTACCAAGCTGATGACCGCCCTGATTGTGGCAGAAACCATGGATATGAATCAGGAAGTCACCGTCTCGAAGAAAGCAGCATCCATGGGAGGTTCCACCATGAATCTGGTAGCCGGTGAGAAGCTAACGGTTCGGGAGTTAATGTACGGTCTGCTGATGGAGTCCGGAAATGATGCGGCTTATGCATTGGGTGAAACCGGTGGAAACGGCAGCATTTCCGCCTTTGCAGATAAGATGAATGCCAAGGCGAAAGCGCTGGGCTGCACGGGAACCCACTTCGTCAACCCGAACGGATTGAAGGCGAAGAACCACTACACCACCGCATCGGACTACACCAAGATTGCGAAGGCGGCTCTTTCCAACAAGACCGTGTTCAAGATTGCCGGTACCAAAGTCCACTACGTGGATGCCACCAACAAATCTGATGCCCGCAGAATTGAGACCCACCTGGATCTGCTGGAGACGAAGAACTCCGGCGTGGTATCCGGAAAGACCGGTTACTGGGAAGAAGATGACTGTAGCGTGGCGCTGATGTATGACAAGAAGGGCCTCAAGCTGATTCTGGTTCAGTTCGGTGCCAACATGGAGACCCGTGCGAAGGACGATGCAAAGCTTTTGGCATACGGTCGGAAGCGAATTGTGACGGTAGGCGGCACCCATCCGAAGGAAAGCCTGGGCAAGGCGAAGATTAAATACGGCGCCCACACCTTCGTGGACAGCTATGCGAAATCTGTGGTACCGACCTATCCGAAGGATGGAACCGAGGATTCGATTCAGGTAAAAGCACGCTACAACAAGGTCATCAAAGCTCCGCTGAAGGCGGGAGATGCCGTTGGTACGGTAGATGTGTACTGCGATGGAAAGAAGGTGGGATCCACACCTCTGGTAGTTCGCGAGAACGTGGAGAAGGGTTGGATTCTCTCCAGATTCTACATTTCCAACAACGCCACACTGGGAATCATCGGCGGTTTGGCTGTGCTGATAGGAATTATCATGCTGATACGAAGAAAGCGGAACAACAAGAGAGATTCATCGAAATATGTCGCAAAGCATTAACCGGAAGAATTACGGTCAAAGCAAGACGCCTCGGGAGATATTCATCTTCCGAGGCGTTCGTTATATGCAGATTCTTTTACAAATTCTTACAGATCGGTGTAACGG
>JBNMGJ010000220.1:0-2896 GCA_050872185.1 Mogibacterium sp. | reverse complement strand
GGGTTATAACATCGGCGTCATCGACGTGCCGGGTCACGAGAAGTTCATCAAGAACATGCTGGCGGGTATCGGTGGAATTGATTTCGTACTCTTTGTGGTAGCGGCGGACGAGGGAATCATGCCCCAGACTAGGGAGCATTTCGAAATTCTTCAGGCTTTGGGAATCGATGATGGAATTATCGCCATTACCAAGACCGATATGGTGGATGAAGACTGGCTGGAACTGGTTCAGGAAGATATCCGAGATTACGTAGCAGGATCCTTCTTGGAGGGAAAGCCGATGATTCCGGTTTCATCGAAGACCGGCGATAATGTAGACAAGCTCAAGGAAGAAATTATCCGGAAGTGTGACCGAGAATCGAAGCGGATTGAGGAACCTGAAATGTTTCGACTTCCGGTGGACCGGGTGTTCACCAAAGCGGGCTTCGGCACCATTGTAACCGGAACCCTGATGGATGGAACCTGCAGCGTGAATGACGAAATCAAGGTTTTTCCAGAGGATGTTACCGTCAAGGTTCGAGGGGTTCAGACCTACGGAAAAGACGTGGAGCAGGCGGTAGCCGGACAGCGAACCGCCATTAACTTAAGTGGAATCCATAAGGATGATTTGCGCCGAGGCGATGTGATTGCGGCATCCCATGCAGTGAGTGTGACCAGCATGCTAGATGTGTCCCTCAAGGTATTCGAGAGCAGTGACCGGGTGATTCTGAACAACAGCCGAGTGCACCTGTATTGTGGCAGTAAAGAAGTGCTGTGTAAGGTCATTCTCATGGATCGGGATGCTCTTTCTGCGGGGGAGCCAGCTTATGCGCAGCTGAGACTGGAGGAGCCGATTGCGGTGAGACGGGGAGATCGATTCATCGTGCGTTTCTACTCACCGATTATCACCATCGGTGGCGGAAGAATTCTGGATGCCGAACCGGACAAGCACAAGCGGAACCGGGAGAACATTCTGGAAGCTTTTAGAGTGATGGATACGGGGGATTTGACCCAGATTATTCCGATGAAAACCGCAGGGCGGCGCTTCTTCCACCGAGAGGACTTGATTCATGAGCTGGGACTTCTTCCAAAGCGGGGCAATCAAGTGATGGATGAATGCCTGCAGCAGGGAACGCTGGCGGAGCTGGAAGATGGAACCCTGATTGCATCCAATAAGCTTGCAAGAATGACCGAGGGGCTGACGAATCTTCTCCGAGAATATCACAATGCCAATCCGCTGGCGGAGGGAATGCCGAAGCAGGAACTGAAGAGCCGGCTGAAGGATTTGTGGCATATTGAGGATGAGAAATGCATTCTGGGAATCGTCCATTACCGCATGGCAGACGGAACCCTGATTGATACAGGAAAAAGCGTGTCCATGCAGGGCTTTGAGGCCGTTCTCACGAAGGAGCAGGAAGCCTTGAAGGAAAGAATTTCCGGTATTTATGAAAATGCCGGAATCGAGATTCCGAAGAATGACGAAATCTACGAGCTGGATCCGGATCGCCGGGTCATCAATGCGATTTTCGATCGACTGTATCAGGAGGGAACGCTGATTAAAGTGGATCCGTCCTACAATATTTCCAGTAAAGCCTGGGAACAGGTGGTAGCTGCCGCACAGAAAGCCGGTGCAAAGGGACCTTTCGTGTTGGCGGATTTCCGAGATGCGCTGGATACATCCAGAAAGTATGCATCGGTCTACCTAGGTGCACTGGACAGAGCCGGTATTACTGTATTTGATGGAGAGAAGAGAAGTCTTCCGGGGGTAAAATGAAAAATTTCAAGAAATTAATGATTTCCGTACTGGCCATCAGCATGGTTCTTTCCATGGCGGCCTGCGGAAAGGCGAATACGCCCACAACCGTTGTGGAGAAACAGATGCAAGAACTGAAAGATGAAAAGGTAGAGACGGAATTGTCTTCTCTGGTTAGCGATGCCTCTGTTGCGAAGAAATATGGAGATGACTATAAGAAGCTCTTGAAAAAAATTCAGGATTTTGATTATGAAGTGAGCGATGAGAAAGTAGATGGGGATTCCGCCACCGTCACGGTGAAGATTACCACCTACAACTTCGGACAAGCCTATAAGGATATGTACAACCAGGTGGTGCAGGATGCCAATAACGGAAAAATCACATCCAGCACCGATTTGACCAGTTACATTTACAAGATGATGTTCCAGAAGATGAATGCGCTGGACAAGAAGAATTTCAAGACCAGTGTTAAGGTGAAGTGCACCAAGAATGAAGACGGGGATTGGGAGACGAATATCGACAACAACTCCGATGTAGAGGATGCCATTCTGGGTGGCGTGATTTCCCTGTCGAACCAGAATGCGGCATCATCCAAGTCTTCCAAATCATCGAAGTAGTAATCAAAGAGGGTAGGGTATGTTACGAAAATTATGGAATAATCCGTATGCGAAGACCACTTTGTCCATTATTTTTACCGGAAGTGTACTTCTGGTAGTGAACCGACTGATTCGAAGCACGAATTTCGAAGCTGTTTTCGGAACCATTAATGAGACATTGTCGCCGGTATATATTGGAATCATGTTGGCTTTCCTGATGTGCCCGATTTACAACAAGATTGTGCGGCGTTCCTATCACTTGCTGTACCAAGACGGAAAGCTTTTGACGGATGGTTTCGGTTCCGTATATTGCAATTTCAAGGTGCCGAAATCGTCGAAGCGAACACCGGCTCAGCGGGCGCTTCTGCAATCCCGAGTGCTGGCCTCCGTTCTCTGCCTGGCTATCATCGGTGGAATTGTTGTTCTGATTTCAACGTTCATTCTGCCG
Organism: Mogibacterium sp.; assembly: GCA_050872185.1. GTDB lineage: Bacteria > Bacillota > Clostridia > Peptostreptococcales > Anaerovoracaceae > Mogibacterium_A. Next base: position 120 of record JBNMGJ010000220.1, on the reverse strand, counting down.
TCTATAGTCACCAGCATTATGGATTTGGTGAACACCCTTCCGCAGAAGATGAACAATCTGTCTCAGTGGTCGGCGATTCACCTGGCGAAGTATCCGGCACTGGTTCATGGAATCCAGAAT
>JBNMGJ010000178.1:0-3821 GCA_050872185.1 Mogibacterium sp. | reverse complement strand
TTGTGGGACCGGATCTGTGGAAGCGGATGGATTACATTCGCCGGAGCGGCAATAATGTGGCACACGGAGGAAAGAAGCTAGGTAGCAACGAGGCCATGCTCTGTCTAGAGAACCTGGCCATATTCATGGATTTCGTGGCGTGCTGTTATTCAGACCACTATGAGGAACATCTCTTCGATCGGAGAATCATCGCCTCTCGAATGGAGAAGGCGCGGAAATCCAAGGAGGCAGCGGCTGCACGCCGGGCAGACCTTGCGAAGGAGCAGGAGAAGGCAGCACAGCAGGAATTGGATCTGCAGAAGCTCATGGAAGAGAATGCGAAACTTCGGGAGCAGCTGTCAGAGCGCAGACAAGAGCAGCAACTGAGTTATGTGCCGAAGCCACTGGAGCTGTCCGAATATAAGACTCGGAAACTCTACATCGATTCTATGCTGATGGATGCCGGATGGGTGGAAGGTCGCAATTGGTTGAACGAGGTAAAACTTCAGGGAATGCCGAATCATTCCGAGGTCGGATATGCGGACTATGTGTTGTATGACGATAAGCATCGTCCGTTGGCCGTGGTAGAAGCGAAGAGAACTTGTGTGGATGTGGCGCGAGGCAGGCAGCAGGCGAAGCTCTATGCAGACCTATTAGAGCAGAAATATCAGCGGAGACCCGTAATTTTCCTCACCAATGGTTTTGAAACGCGGATTATTGACGGTCAGTATCCGGAGCGGAAATGTGCGTTCATCTATTCGAAACGAGACCTGGAGAAATGGTTTAATCTCAGATCCATAAGAACCAGCCTCCGGCACGTGATGGTGAACAAAGATATTGCGGGTCGGTACTATCAGGAAGCGGCAATCAAAGCGGTGTGCAACAGCTTTGATGAGAAGAACCGGCGAAAAGCACTGCTGGTGATGGCAACAGGTTCCGGGAAGACCAGAACTGTGATTGCACTATGTGACTGCCTCCTTCGGGCGGGATGGATTAAGAATATTCTGTTCCTCGCGGATCGAAATTCGTTAGTAACTCAAGCGAAGCGAAATTTCGTGAATCTGTTACCGAACCTCTCTTGCACGAATCTGGTGGAAGAGAAAGACAATTACGCAACACACTGTGTGTTTTCCACGTATCAGACCATGATGAACTGTATCGACACGGTGAACGATGGCGAAGGGAAGCTCTTCACCTGTGGCCATTTTGATCTGGTAATCTGTGATGAGGCGCATCGATCTATTTATAATAAGTATAGAGATATTTTTTCCTATTTCGATGCTCCATTAGTGGGACTCACGGCAACGCCGAAGGATGAAATCGACAAGAACACTTACGATGTCTTCGAACTGGAGAAAGGTGTACCGACCTATGGGTACGACTTGGCTCAGGCGGTTGAAGACGGCTATCTGGTAGATTTCGTTTCCGTGGAATCGAAGCTCGAGTTCCTCCAGGAAGGAATTGTGTACGATGAGTTGTCCGAGGAGGAGAAGGAAGAATACGAAGAGACCTTCAAGGATGAACAGGGAAATCTGCCGGAATCTATCGGGGCATCTGCGCTGAATACATGGCTTTTTAACAAAGATACAATTCAGCGGGTTTTGAACATTCTGATGGAGAATGGGCTCAAGGTGGATTACGGACAACGCATTGGAAAGACAATTATTTTTGCCAAGAACCACAAGCATGCAGAATGTATACTAGAGGTCTTTAATTCCCAGTTCCCGAATCTTCCGGGGTACGCTATGGTTATCGATAACCAGATGACATATGCCCAGAGTGCAATTGATGAATTCTCGGGTCCAGCCAAGCTCCCACAGATTGCAATCTCGGTGGATATGTTGGATACGGGAATTGATGTGCCGGAAGTGCTGAATCTGGTATTCTTCAAGAAGGTGATGAGCAAAGCGAAGTTCTGGCAGATGATTGGGCGAGGGACCCGGCTGTGTCCGGGACTCCTGGATGGAGAAGACAAGCAGAAATTCTATATCTTTGATTTCTGCGGAAATTTTGAATTCTTCCGCATGGGGTCGGGCAAAGAGACGGCGAATACGCTTCCGCTCCAAGGTGCCATTTTTGATCTCATGTTTGAGATGTCTTTCAAACTGCAGGATTTGGAATTCCAGACGGAACGACTGAAGACCTATCAGAAAGCACTTGTAGATCGGATGTGTGGTAAAGTCCAGGAACTGTCTCGGGAGAACTTTGCAGTGCGGCAGCATCTCAAGTACGTGGATACTTATTCTTCCGAATCCGGTTACCAGGGAATTACTTATGAGGATACGCTGCTGGTTCGAGAAGAGGTAGCGCCACTGATTCTGCCGGACTCCGATGAAGTCACGGCGGTTCGATTCGATGCGCTGATGTATGGCATTGAACTGGCCTACTTGAGGGGAAAGAAAAACAGAAAGGCGCGGACGGATCTTCAGAAGAAAGTCACTAGCCTTGCGGGTGTGGCCAACATTCCAGAGATTCAAGAGCAGTCGGATTTGATTGATACGATTATTCATTCCGATTATGTGGACCGAGCGGGAATCAATGAATTCGAGGAGATTCGAGAACGGCTTCGCGAATTGATGAAGTACATTCCGAAACCGGGAAGGACATATATTACGAATTTTATCGATGATTTGCTCTCGACGGATTGGAATGAATCGGATCTGGAGAACGACGAGCTGCAGAACTACAAAGCGAAAGCCGAATATTACATTCGGCAACATCAGGACAATATCGCCATTGCAAAGTTGCGCACGAATCGTCCGCTAACGGAGCTGGATATAAAGAATCTAGAAGATATCCTGTGGCGTGACGTGGGTACGAAAGAGGACTACGAAGCGGAATTCGGAACGAAACCTCTGGGAGAGTTCGTTCGAGAAATCGTCGGCCTGGACATGAATGCGGCCAAGGAGGCATTCTCAGAATATCTGTCTGATACTAGTATGGATAGCAGACAAATCTATTTCGTCAATCAGATTGTGGAATATATTGTCCACAATGGTATGATGAAAGACTTACGCGTTCTGCAGGAATCCCCGTTCACAGATCAAGGAAGTGTGGTGGAGATTTTCACCGATCTAAGCGTTTGGTCCGGAATCAAGAATGTGATTGATTCCATCAATGCCAATGCAGCTGCATAGATTCGGTAAAAAGTCAATCCCCGAGGAAGAAGCGCCAGTAAATGTCACGTTTAATCTCCATAATCGTATTCCTTTTTATGTGCATATGCACGTTTTTTAGTAATGCATTTAACATAAGGAAAGTGACTGTTCAATGTTTATTGCTAATTTATGTGCATATGCACAGCTTCGTGTATTTTTTATTAGAGTATATATTATATAGTGGTTGATATGACGTGAATGTTGTTAGTCCTTAAGGCATCCAATCGGCACGACACATACTCCATCTTTTCGGCGATAGGCATAGTCGCCTAGGCCAGTTAAGACCATAAGAAATGAAGGCGGGTTCATCTTTCTGGTATCGATTTTTGCTTCCATAGCTTTAAGGCTGGTGGCACCTTCTTCGATAAGTCTATCACCACCCAATTTGATTTCAATTAGGCCGTACTGTCCATTGTGCAGATGAACAACGGCATCACATTCCTGACCATCTTTATCTCTGTAGTGATATACGTGTCCATTTAAGGCATCCGCGAATACACGCAAATCTCTTACACATAGTGTTTCGAAAATAAATCCGAAAGTGTTGAGATCGTTGATAAGGTCGTTGGGACCAATTCCAAGTGCCGCAGCAGCAATGGAAGGATCCACATAGTAACGGGTATCCGATGTGCGAATTGCGGTTTTGGAGCGTAGGTTCGGATTCCACGCAGGCATATCTTCTAT
>JBNMGJ010000095.1:0-6712 GCA_050872185.1 Mogibacterium sp. | reverse complement strand
GCGTATCACGGCGTAATGGACATATTCCGGAACCCGAAGCTGGCGGCCTCCGCCTACCAAATCTACCAGAAGGATACGCCGGTGTTGGAGCTTTCTTCCGCCCTGACCTTCGGGGAGAATCCGGGATACGCGCTGGGCGATGTGTACGTATACACCAATGGTGAATTCGTCCGGATGTACCGGGATGATGAGCTGATTAAGGAATACGCGGTATCCGAAGGAATGCCGGTACTAATCGATGATTTCATCGGATCCGCTCTTGCGAAAGAGACGGACTATACCGAAGAGCAGAGAGCGGAGATTCGAAACCAGCTGAACCACCGGGCACGCTTTGGCGCCTTCAAGGAAGTTCCGGTGCGCAAAAGTTTCTTCGGCGGTCACAAACAGGAAGGAATTTCCACAGAGGAGCTGTCCCGTCTATACGGAAAGTACGTTCTGGGAAGCAGCGGCCATCAGCCGATTTACCGTTTCGATGCCGTTACCGACGGAAAGGTCATTGCCCGCATCACTCGCCGACCGATGAAAATGCACGATTTGGAAATTCGCGTGTCTTCTCTCACCTTGCAGGAGGACAAGACCTACGATGTGGCTTCCATTCGCTTCCGTGCCCTGGACGAAAACGGCAACATCCTAGCCTTAGCCGGAAATCCGTTAGCCCTTAAGGCGGAAGGCAGCATTGATCTCATCGGCCCGAAGTTCATCACGCTCAAAGGTGGTATGGGAGGTACTTACGTCCGCACCAACGGCAAGAAAGGCATGGGAAAACTCCTCATCAGCGGTCTTCAGAATCTTCACGGAGATCCGAAAGAACACCGAGGCGACGGTACTCCTTACAACAATCTGAACGGAGGCCGGGGCTACGAAATCATTTTCCACGTGGAATAGATCCTCCCATCGAGTTTAATTACGGTAAAAGAAAGAGCGCCAGAACCGGGACTTCCGATTCAGGCGTTCTTTTCCTTACCTCATATTCTGTTGGAGGGCATTGCCCTCTATCTTGCGTCTATCTTATGTTCTCGGGATGACTTTCGTGGTATTTCTTTCCCTCTTCATAGTCCTCCGAAATCTGCTGCCGAAGTTCCTCTACGGATTCAAACCGCTTCTCCGGTCTCTCCCATTTCAGGAATTCAATGCGGATTTTCTTTCCGTACAAGTCTCGATTCCATCCGTAGATGTGGGTCTCAATGGACTTCTCAAAGGTCCCCACGGTGGGTTTTACCCCCACATCCGTAATGGCCGGGTACTTTCTTCCATCGATTTCCGCCAGTGTATAGTAGACACCGTTGGGTGGTGCAATCCGGTAAGACTCGAACACCACATTGGCGGTGGGAAAGCCGATTCGACCTCCTAGCTGTTTTCCGTGAACCACTTCCCCTGTGCAGTAGAAATTTCGTCCCAGACACACGGAGGCCCGTTCCATGTCTCCCTCTTGAATCAGCTGGCGCACCAAAGTGGAACTCACCACCTTGTCGTCCACGTATACCGGCTCGTTAATGAGAACCTCCATCTGAAGATCTTTTCCCATGGATTTCAGAAGTTCCACGTTTCCTGCCGCCATCTTTCCGAATCGGAAGTTGAATCCGCAACATACCGCCTTAGCCCGCAGGGTATCCCTGAGAATCACTTGAATGAAATCCTCTGCCGTGGTATTCCGGATGGTTTCGTCAAAGGGAATGTCTACCACCACTTCAATACCTAGGGACTGCAGCAGGTGCATTTTCTCCGCCTCAGTGCAGATTAGGCTGACCTCTTTCCGGGTGTGGGTAGAGAACGTAAAGCACACGGGAATCCGGGGGTTCCGTCTTGCATTTCGAACCGCTGCAAGAAGAATTTCCCGGTGTCCGATGTGAACCCCGTCGAAATTTCCCAGGGCCACCACCGTTTCTTTTTCCATCTTAACATTTTCTAGCGATCGTATTATCTTCATGCTATCGTATCACCTTCTCCGGATATATGATGCTGCCTTCTAAGCGAGATACTCCCAGGAAATGTCCCTCTGGATCGTAGACTCTGTACTTATCCCCCAGCCTGGAGGTCGCAGAAAACACCTCGGGAACGGAAGGCTCCCGAAGCACACGGTAATATCCCCTGTCGATGTCCCGCCCGTTGTAATAGAACGGCACGGAATTCATGTTCTTGAGTTCGATTTTGCCCAGATGCGTGAGGGTCTCCTCCATGGGAATCACCTTTCCCTCTAGCATCTCATCATCCATGGCCAGCACTTCCGGAAGGGTCAGAGCGGATTCCATGTCAAAAGGCCCCGATGCGGTCCGAATCAGCCGAGTCATAACAGCGCCGCAGCCCAGCTTCTTTCCAATGTCATCGCAGATGGTCCGGATGTAGGTTCCTTTGGAACAGGTCACCTGAATTCCAACGCGATTCGTCTCCAAATTCATCTCCAGAACGGAAATGTCCGGCACGTAGATTTTCCGGGACTTGATTTCCACGTCTACCCCTTCCCGGGCATACTTGTAGAGCGGCCTTCCATTTACTTTCAGCGCCGAATACTTGGGAGGAATCTGGGTTACCCATCCGCGAAAAGAAAGTACTGCCTGTGTCACTTCCTCTTCCGACACATTCACCTCCTGGCGCGTAAGAACTTCTCCAGTAATGTCCAGCGTATCGGTGGTCATTCCCAGTTCCAGCTCCGCCTCATAGGTCTTGAAATCGTCATCGTAGTATTCGATAATCCGGGTGGCCTTCCCGAAACACACAGGGAGCACACCGGTGGCCATGGGATCCAATGTCCCCGTATGACCCACTCGGCGGATATGAAGGCGTCCCCGAAGTTTCGCCACCACATCCTGGGAGGTCCACCCCTCCGGCTTATTAATATTCAAAATTCCGTTTTCCAGCATTTAAATATCCTTGTCTACCTGCTTTATGATTTGATCGGAGATGATTTCTTCAGCTTCCTCCAACGGTTTCCGGATTCGGCATCCCGCCGCCGGAATATGGCCGCCGCCGCCTAAAGAGCTTGCGACTTCTGCCACGTTGACCCGAGCTCTGGAACGCAGGCTACAGCGAATGACCGAAGGTTCCGCTTCCTTGAGCAGGCATCCCACTTCCACACCGTCGATGGACATGAGGTCCTGAACGAACCCTTCGCATTCCGATAGATCACAGCCCGTCTCCCGAAGGATTTCCTGGCTAACCCTTGCAATAGCCACCTTTCCATCCTTGTACATGTGAATTCCACTCATGACGAGTGAATTCAGACGAATGGACTGTATGGATCTTCGGTTGTAAATCAGATTGCTGACCCGCTTGGAGTTGAATCCCGCAACATCATATAAGTCCGCAGCAATGCGGTGAGTTCTAGCGGTGGTGTTGGAGTGCTGGAAATTTCCGCTGTCGGTGGTAATGGCCGCAAAGATTGCCTCCGCAATGGGAACATCGAAATCGACGCCCATTTCCTGAAGCAGCAGTGCCACTAGCTCTCCCGTAGCCGCAGAATCTGGTTCAATCCGGCCGAAATCGAAATCCGGCTGATCCCCGGTCACGCCGTGGTGATCGATGACTGCTTTTACCGGAGCCGCCTCAAAGTATTCCTCTCGCTGGGGAATCCGGTTCATTCCGGAGCAGTCCAGCATCAGAGCCAGTTCCGGTGTAAACTCCGGTTCCCGAACCAGCATTCCCTGTCCTAGGAAATCCAGATTCTTTGGCGTATCTTCCGATACCAGAATGGCTGCCTTCTTCCCTAGCTTCCGGAGCCCTATGCAAAGAGCGGATGACGAGCCTAAGGCATCGCCATCCATATTTACATGCGGGAAAATCAAAATATTGTCGAATTGAAGCAATCTCTCTGCTATCTCCTGATATGTATTATTCTTCTGGTGTTTCATTGTGAATCTCGTCAATCAGTGCGTCAATGTGTCTGCCGTAATCCATGGAGAAATCAATCTTGAAAATCAATTCCGGCACATGACGCATTTTGATGTCCTTTCCGATGTGCTGCTTGAAGGTTCCCTTTGCACGGTTAAATGCTTCCAGAACTTCCTTGTTCACCTGATCCTTGTCCTCATCGGCCAAAGTCAGCGGTGTGATGTACACGGTGGCAAAGCTGCCATCCGCGGTTACATCTACACCGGAAATGGTGATGATTCGGGAAGCCAATCTCGGATCCTTGATACCGTTCACCAGAAGTTTGCTGATGCTTTTCTTGATTTCTTCCGAAACCCTTCCGATTCTATGATTTTTACCCATAATAATTATCTTTCAACCTCTACCATTTCGAAGCATTCCAGGGTATCGCCCGGCTTGATATCGTTGTAGTTCTCGATTCCAAGACCGCACTCGTATCCGGTTGCTACCTCCTTCACGTCATCCTTGAATCTTCTCAGGGACGAAATCTTTCCTTCGTGGATAACGATACCGTCGCGCACCAGACGAATCTGGGCGTTTCTCTGCATCTTACCCTCGGTGACATAAGCACCACCGACAACACCCACGTTTGGTACCTTGAAGGTATCCCGGATTTCTGCCTTACCCAGGATTTCCTCACGGAATTCTGGATCCAACATGCCCTTCATGGCATCGGAGATTTCGTCAATGATATCGTAGATGACGCGGTATGTTCTGATTTCAACATCTGCATCCGCTGCCTGGTTGGTTACAGCGGTTGTCGGACGTACGTTGAATCCGATGATGATGGCGTTGGATGTCTCAGCCAACATTACATCTGACTCGGTAACGGTACCGACGCCGGAGTGGATAACATTGATGTGTACATCCGGTGTATCCAGTTTCTCCAGAGAAGAAATGATGGCACCTACAGAACCCTGTACATCGGCCTTGATAATCAGGTTCAGTTCCTTGGCCTCGCCCTCCTGAATCTGGGAGAACAGCTTGTCCAGTGTCATGCTGGCGTTCTTTGCCAGTACATCCTCTCTCATCTTCTCTGCACGGCTGTTGGCAATCTCACGAGCAACCTTATCGTCCTTCACGGCGTTGAAGGAATCTCCTGCCATCGGAACATCCGACAGACCCAGAACTTCTACGGCCGTAGCCGGACCCGCCTTACGAATCTTGTCGCCCTTGAAGTTGGTCATCACACGGATTTTACCAGAGCATGTTCCGGCAACCAGGCTCTGTCCAGTCTTCAGGGTTCCGTTCATTACCAGCAGTGTGGCAATCGGACCTCTTGCCTTGTCCAGTCTCGCCTCGATAACTGTACCCATGGCCAGACGATCCGGATTGGCCTTCAGCTCCAGCATCTCTGCCTGCAGCAGAATCATTTCCAGCAGGTCGGTAATCCCCTCGCCCTTCTTCGCGGATACCGGTACGCTGATAACGTCGCCGCCCCAGTCTTCTACCAGAATTCCGTTGTCCGCCAGGTCTTTCTTAACCTTGTCTGGATTTGCACCTGGCTTATCCATCTTGTTGATGGCCACGATAATCGGTACATTCGCCGCCTTCGCATGGCTGATGGACTCGATGGTCTGCGGCTTAACACTGTCGTCTGCAGCAACAACCAGTACGGCAATATCCGTGATCTGTGCACCACGGGCACGCATGGTGGTGAAGGCTTCGTGTCCTGGTGTATCCAGGAAGACAATCTTCTTTCCGTTAATGGTAACCTCCGATGCACCGATATGCTGCGTAATTCCGCCGGACTCGCCTGCGGTTACGTTGGTGTTCCGGATGGCATCCAGCAGGGATGTTTTACCGTGGTCAACGTGACCCATAACGGTGATGATTGGTGCTCTCGGCTTCAGTTCGCTTTCCGCATCTTCATGAAGATCCAGACCTGGTTCTGGTTCTTCTTCCACTTCTTCTGTAACCACTACGCTGATTCCCAGGTCATCGGCCAGCATCTCAACCACATCCTTGTCGATGGTCTGGTTCATTGTGGCCATGATTCCCATCTTCATCAGAGACATGATAATCGAAGTGGACGAAATCTCTGCCTGCTCCGCAAGACCGGCCACGGTAATCGGAACGGTTACCGCAATGGTACCTTCTGGCAGGGTCTCCTCAATGCTTACCTCTGGCTCCACATTCTTCGGTGCCTTTTTCTTCTTATGTCTGGTCTGCTTCTCCAGAGAATTGTCATCGAAGTATCTGGAGTTCTTTCCGCCGCAGTTTCCTTCGTGGCGGTTGTGCTTTCCATTGTGACGATCGGAGCGGTTCCGGTCATCGTTCTTATCCTTGTTATGATCGAAGAACTTCTTGCTCTTACCCTTGCCGGATTTGCCGGTTTCCATCGGCGCTGCTTCCGCTGCCGCACCGCCTCGTCTTGCCGGACGATCGTTCCGGTTCTCGCTGCTCCGGCGATTTCCGTCCTTACGATCCTTATCGTCCCGGTTCTTTCTACCGTTACGATCGTTCTTTCCGTTTCTCTTTCTGCCACCTTCGGATTTTCCAGAACCCCCATTGTCACTGCTGGACTGTGGTGCCTTGGAAGCATCGAAAATCTTCTTGAATCGCATCGGCTTATTCGGTGCGTTCACATACTCTTCCTTCTTCTCCGCCTTCTCTTCGGAAGTCTTCTTCTCGGTTTTCTCCGACTTGTCTGCTTTCGGTGCCTTCTCGGATTTCTTCTCCGACTTTTCTTTCTTTGGAGCTGCGGATTTCTTCTCGGCCTTTTCGGTCTTCTCCGTTTTCTTTGCCGCCTTTTCTTCCTTTGCTGCAGATTCCTCCGCTACCACTTCTGCGGCGGTCTTCACAATCTTCAGTCCAATCCGCTTCTTTGGTTCTTCCTTCTTCTCCG
>JBNMGJ010000165.1:0-4255 GCA_050872185.1 Mogibacterium sp. | reverse complement strand
TCGCATACTGCAGTGGTGGTTCCTGGATAGATGTAGAATGCGTTGCCCTGGCAGTGAGGACATGCACCTTCCTTGCCCTTCCAGAAAGACTTTCCGGTCATCTCTGCGATTGGGAATTCGTGGCATTTTGCATTCTCGTCGATGATTTCCTGAGCGGCATTAACCAGGTTGCGAGCGATTTCTCTCATACGCTCAATCTTGTCATCCTGCATGATAACGTCCTTGCACCAGGAGAAGAAGTCATTGTCGATGACCTTCCAACCTGGGCTCATTGCCAGCATTGCGTGGTCTGTTTCGCAGCGAACAGCCCAATCGGAACCGCCGATTCCGACGAAAGAACATGCCTTCTGCTGGAAGTATCTCTCTGGAAGACCAGGCTTTCCAGCTTCCTTCATCTGCATGTGTGCGCCGAATTGCATTCCGGAATCATGTCCTGGTCCCATACGGTCGGTGATGATGTGGAACAGGCCAGATGCACCGGATTCATAGATTGGATCTACGAACAGAAGTCCGTCAGCTTCGATCATCTTCTCGTAGAGTGCAGCGAAGTCATCTTTTCTCGTGCAAACCATTCCCTTGCCCATTACCAGGCCACGGGAACATGCAACGCAGCCGGAACATGTCTGGATGTCCCAGTCGAACAGATGGATGAATTCGATTTCTGCACCCATCTTCTGTGCTTCTTCCAATGCAACGCGGCACATGGTGTCGTTGTTGCCGTTTTTGGTTCCTAAGGATACACCTAAGATTTTCATATCAGTCCCTCCATACTTAGAAAACTGTGTTAAATTATTTACATTCTGTAATAAGAATATACATTAAAAAACCATTCTTAACAAGCAAAATCAACGGGAAAAGCCATACAGGATAGGTTATCCAATGCATGATTCCGAGGTTATGGGGGGGATAGGAGCACGAAAAAAGGACCGCCGCCGAAGCGACAGTCCTCTTAAGAAAATCAATGGATTAAGCGTTCACCTTATCCTTCAGAGCCTTACCAGCCTTGAAAGTAGGTGCTACAGATGCTGGAATCTGAACAGTCTCGCCAGTCTGAGGGTTTCTGCCTTCTCTTGCAGCTCTGTCCTTGGCTTCGAAAGTTCCGAAACCAACCAGGGAAACCTTCTCCTTGGATGCCAGTGTCTCACCAACGGTTTCGGTGAAAGCGTTCAGAGCCTTCTCTGCGTCTGCCTTGGAAAGTCCAGCCTTAGTTGCCATCTTTGCAATCAGTTCTGCTTTGTTCATATCAATTCTCCTTAAAATCTAATATTCTAGGGGTTCCGAAGTGAACCCTATTGTTAACAACTTCATCAATAATACCCTAAAACTCTGCCCGTTTCAAGTATTTCCCGGTGTTTTATTTCGGTTAAAAACAGTTTTTTTCTGTACAATTTCCGATAATTTGATTTAAGGGTTAATCGCAACCGACTAAAGTGGTACAATAGTTCTTAAAACGGGTATTAAAGGACATAAAGGAGAAATGGTAACAACACTATTATTAAAACAACTGGTAATTTTCTTTATTTACATGGGGGCCGGATTTCTTCTGGTAAAAATAGGAATCATGAAGGCCGAGGACAGCCGTATATTCTCGCTTCTCAGCATCTATGTACTGCTTCCCTGTGCGATTCTCAAATCCTATCAGGCAGATTACACACCGGAGATACGGGACGGTTTCATGCTGGCGATGGGGGCGGCATTGGCTTCTCAGCTGATTCTGATGGTGGTGACTTATGCTATTAGCCGGTTCTATAAGTTGGATCCGACGGAGAAAGCATCCATCATGTATCCGAACAGCGCCAACCTAATTCTGCCACTGGTGGCAGGGGTACTGGGGGATCACTATATGATTTACGCCAGCGCCTATTCCTGTGTACAGGGATTGTTCATCTGGACCCACTGCACCTCTATGATGAAGGGAACGAAGGATTTGAACTGGAAGAAAGTGTTCCTCAATCTGAACCTGATTACAGTGGTGGTGGGAATCATCCTGTTCTTTGCACAGGTACATTTTCCGGGGCTGATTCTGGATACTCTAGGAGGTTTCTCGGCAGCGCTGGGACCGATTAGCATGATTGTCATCGGAATGTTGCTCTATAATGTAGATTGGAAGAATCTTTTCAGCAACAAGCGGGTGTATTTCGTGGTAGCTCTTAAGATGGTGATACTTCCATTGATTGCAGCAATAATTTTCAAGTATTCCGGAATCCACAATCTGGTGAAGGATGGAGATATGATTCTGCTGGTAACATTGTTTGCAATCATGGCACCGTCGGCCACCCTGATTACCCAGCTGGCACAGCTGAACAACCGGGATGAGAAATACGCAGCGGCTATTAATGCATTGACCACGGTGCTCTGTATTTTCACCATGCCAATGATTACCATGTGGTATATGGGATAGAACGACACAGCAACTTCAATTACCAAGGCGAAAGGAATTAAGACATGAACCGAAAGCAGAAAGCATACCGAAATGCAGGAATCTGGATGGCGGCTTTTTTCGTGCTGATGATTCTGGTGCTTCACGTGGACGTAAGAGGAATCGGTGCAGATGGAATGAATGTGGGACTGTCCCATCTGAACGGTGCTGTTCACTTCATCACGCGTTCTCACCCTTATATTTACGCATTCGCTGAGTTGATTCGGTGGATTGCGGTGTTGGTGGCACTTTCTTTTACCCTACTGGCAGTATGGGTTCTGATAAAGAAACGGACCCTCCGCTCGGTTCGGGGAATCGCGTGTCTGATTCCCACCTATGCGATGATGCTGCCCTTCTGGTTCTTTCTAAATGTGTTCACGGTGAACTGCGGACCGGCGCTTTTATTAGGGGAATCCCACCCTTCCAATTCTTTTCCATCCATGACCACGGTGTTCTGCCTGGTGGTGTTCGGGACGGCGCTCATCGAGTGGCATCGCCTGTTCCGCGATCAAAAGGCGCTGCTGGAGAAGCTGGACATGGCGGGGATGGTGCTTGTCGGAATTACTTTGCTGGTACGGCTTCTGGCAGGAATGAACTGGTTCACCGATTTGTTGGCTGCCGTATTCCTAAGCCTTTCGCTGATTAACCTGTACAAGGGGCTTTGCATTCGAGTGGTTTATACACAAGAACATCACACAAAGGAGACAGAGAATCGGTAGTTCTTGAAGTGGAGATGTGATATACTTGTTGCTAATAGAAGAATTCCTGAATAAGAAGTTAGGAGATGAAAGTTATGGGTTTTTTAGATTCGATTATGAAAGGTTTTTCGCCGGAAGACGAGGATAAGCCATTGCCAAATACGCTGGAAGAAATGGTTCGAACCAACGGTACGCCGGAGTCCGGCAGAGCCCGGGTCATCGTTGTAGAGCCGATGCGCATGGAGGAATGTAACGCTTTGGTGGAGTGCATTCGTCATGGGTTGGTGGTTATCATCAATACAGAGAATCTGGAAGGTGAGTTTTCTCGCCGCATCGTGGACTTCCTGACCGGTGCCACCCGCGCCATCGACGGAAGATCCCTTCGGATTAACCGTACCACATACATCTTTGCACCGGCAGACATCGACGTGGCCATTCGCCGGAAGGAAAAGAAGCAGGCGGCAAAGGCTTCCACTGCACCAGCTGCAGCACAGCCAGAACCTCAGGAAAGCGCTTCCAAGGGAACCCCAGTTCACCGCGTAGTTCCGGATGAGGCCGCCACCACGGTGGCAGCGGATATGCCAACTCAGGCAGAACCGAAAGCAGCACCGGTTGCACCAGCTGCGCCAGTTGAACCGAATGTAGTTCCATCTCAGTCCCCGGCAGAGGAACCGGTGGCACCGAAAGCACCGGCTGCATCGGCTGCACCGAAAGAAGAGGCACCGGAAGTGGGTCAGCGCGGCACCGCTACCTACAATCGTCAGTCCAGTAGCGATACCATCCTGTTCGACGGACTGCATAAGGAATAGGTTGGATAGAAATTAGATGCGGATGAGAATTCGCAAGAAGTTGAGATGAAGGAATGAGACCACATCGTTTCGGTATGCTCTCTTTTTTTTCGCATCCCGTTTTTCTCGGGGATTTAACCAAAACGAAAACTTGCATCCGTCAGCCACCGATTGAAGAGCTTATGGGCCGAGAGGCCAGAATCGGTGGCTCAGAAATGACGAAAGCCTGGAAACTGAGCCACCGTTTGAAGAGCTTAGGGGCCGAGAGGTCAGAATCGGTGGCTCAGAAATGATGAAATCCCGGAAACTGAGCCACCGCTTGAAGAGCTTAGGGGCCGAGAGGCCAGAAT
>JBNMGJ010000190.1:0-3556 GCA_050872185.1 Mogibacterium sp. | reverse complement strand
GGTCTGAGTTGGTGCCACAACGATGGAGTCACCAGTGTGGACGCCCACAGGATCCAGATTCTCCATTGGGCAAATCTGGATGACGTTACCGATGGAATCTCTCATGGTTTCGAACTCGATTTCCTTCCATCCGGCGATACTTTTCTCCACCAGAATCTGGGTAATCGGGGATTGATCCAGTCCGTTCTGGGCGATAATGCGAAGTTCTTCCTCTTTCTCCGCGATACCACCGCCGCTGCCACCCAGGGTGAAGGCCGGCCGAACGATAACCGGATAGCCGATTTCATCCGCGATCTGCAACGCGGTCTCCAGGTCCTCCGCAATTCCAGATGGTACGCAAGGTTCCCCGATGGCTTCCATGGTGTCCCGGAAAAGTTCCCGGTCCTCCGCCTTATCGATGGCTTCCACCTTCGATCCTAGCAGCCGTACGTTGTGCTCTTCCAGCCAGTTATCTCGAGACAGCTGCATGGCGATGGTAAGTCCTGTCTGACCTCCCAATCCTGCCAGAAGGCCGTCGGGCTTCTCCTTCTCGATAATTCTTTTTACCGTCTCTACAGTTAGCGGCTCCAGATAAATCTCATCCGCCAGGTGCTTATCCGTCATGATGGTGGCCGGATTGGAATTCACCAACACCGTATCGATGCCCTCTTCCTTAAGGACCCGGCAGGCCTGAGCGCCGGCGTAGTCGAACTCTGCCGCCTGGCCGATGACGATTGGGCCGGAACCGATGACAAGAACTTTTTTGATACTTTTATCTCTAGGCATTTCTCCACTCCTCCATCAACTCAACAAACTGTCTGAACAGAAAACTCGTATCGTGAGGGCCTGCATGGGCCTCCGGATGGAACTGCACGGAAAACGCGCTCTTATCCGGGTACACCATCCCCTCGCAGGTTCGGTCGTTGGCATTGATAAAGCTTACTTCCCCTCTGCCGGCAAGGCTTTCCGGGCGCACGGCATAACCGTGGTTCTGTGTTGTGATGTAGGTGTGTCCTGCATTTGCACCATAAGTCACCGTAGCCGGCTGGTTGCCGCCCCGGTGGCCGTATTTCAGCTTGTAGGTCTCTCCGCCCTGGGCCAGCGCCATGAGCTGATGCCCCAGGCAAATGCCGAAGATTGGAATTTGAGACAGAAGCTTCCGGATTTCCTCGATGCAGCCGATGTTCTCTGCCGGATCTCCTGGGCCATTGGACAGCATGATGCCATCCGGCTGATTCGCCAGAATCTCTTCGGCGGTGGTGGTGCTTGGAACCACCTTGACTTCACAGCCAAAGCTGTTCAGCTTCCGGATGATGTTCCTCTTGGCACCGTAGTCTAGCAGTGTGACGTGATATTTCGCTTCCCCCTCCGGAGAAACCGTGTAGGCTTCCTTGCAGGTCACGTTCTTCACCGCATCTCGGATGATGTATTCTTTTACATCCGTCAAATCCTCCGGAATCTCAGAGCAGATGATGGCGTTCATCACGCCGTGCTCCCGAATCTTTCGGGTTAGAGCCCGGGTGTCAATTCCATAGATTCCCGGAACATCATTGTTCTTCAGAAATGTATCCAGATTGTATTCCGAACGGAAATTGGACGGCGTCTCGCAGTACTCTCGGACCACGTAGCCCTTAAGGGCGCATTTCCCTTCGAAGTCCTCTTCCATGATTCCGTAGTTTCCAATTAACGGATAAGTCTGCATGACAATCTGTCCGTAGTAGCTCGGGTCCGTCAGCGTCTCCACGTAGCCCTCCACTCCAGTGGTGAAGACCAACTCGCCGATGGAATCCCGGTCCGCTCCGAACCGCTTTCCTTCCAGAACCGTGCCATCCGCCAGTATCAGATAGCCCGTTTTACTCTGTCTCGTATTCAACGTAATCTCCTTTCAGTTTCATTTCTCCATACTTACATAACCTTGCTAAAAATAAATTTCTTAAAGCACCTCCCGTCCCTGTTCTTACTTCTTCATACTACGGCTGCCGCCGTGTCACCTTCTCCAGTCCCATGATGAACTGCTTCAGGTCCTTGATATGTGAATCGGCTTCCAGGCGTGCCTTCTCCGCATCCCCGGAAACGATTGCTTCCATAATATGTTTGTGTTCCTTCGGGATTCTCTCGAATACCGTCTCGTCATCGTAATAGAGATAACGAAACCGAAGGGACAATTCCTGTATCTGACGCACCATATCAATCAACGTATTGTTCTTGCTGCATGTCACGATATAGGTGTGGAATTTCTCATCGTATTCCACAATCTGCGCCTTATCTCTGGCTTCAATGGCCAGTTCGTACAGTCTGTGAATCTTGCTTAGCGCCAGCTTCTCATCCTCTGTAATCCGCTGTGTGGCCAAGTATGCTGCCAGGCCTTCTAGGTCTTCCCGGACTTCGAACACATCGATCATGTTCTGGATGGAAATATCCGATACATATGCGCCTCTTCTCGGTTCAATCGTCACCAGGCCATCCACGGCCAGTTCCCGGATGGCTTCTCGAATCGGCGTCCGGCTGACATTCATCTTCTCTGCAAGATCGATTTCCATCAATCGTGTTTTTGCTTCAATTTCGCCAGTCAGGATCTTGTGCTTCAGTTCCAGGTATACAAGCTCTCTCAGTGGTTTCTGAATCTGCAAATCAACGTCCATTCTACATCTCCCCGCTTTCTGTGTACCATAGTTTCCAGTTGTCCTTCATCCAATCCGCCGTCTTTGCTCGACGATAATCGGCTTCCGCTTCTGCGGACGAATTATAATACGCAACCATAGTGGGACCACTTCCGCTCATAAGCACTTGGTCGGCCTTAAGATGCTTCTGCATTGCCTCCTTCAGCGCCCTTGCCTCTGAGTAATTCTCCAATGTGTACTCTTCCATGCGGTTGAAGAAGAGATTCCGGTTCACCGCCCGGTCCTCCTCCGAATCGATGGCTTCATACACCTCTCGGGTAGACACGCCGATGCCCGGATTCATGAGAATCACCGCGTAAGGTTTCGGTGTCACCGGATGGACAATTTCACCGATACCTTCCATCTCCGCTGCCACGCTGGCCTCTTCGATGCCTGGAAGTTTTTGGAAAATATCCCGGTTCTTCCGCGCGTTCATCATCAGGGAAAATGGAACGTCAGCGCCTACAGCGGCACCGATATGCATCAATTCCCGCAGTGAAAGGGGATACCCTAGCAAAGCGTTGGTTCCCAGCATGCAACCCGCCGCATTTCCGCTTCCGCCGGCAATTCCTGCTGCCACCGGAAGCTGCTTATCTATGTAGACGTAAAGGCTTTCCGGTTTCTGGCTGCCGGATGGAAGTGCTTTTAACACCGCTTCCACACCGCGGTAGGCTAGATTGTCCGGCCCCAGGGATATTGCACTATAATTCATACAAAATTTTACATGAACGCCCTCAATAAAGCAATCGTTTGAGGGATGTTTTTGTATTTCTGTACGAATACAATCTTCCGTAAGCCCCATTGTTATTACATCGTGAAGCCCCAAGTCTTGCATGAAAGACAATATATCGTGATGTCCGTCCGGTCGTCTTCGGACCACCTCCAGGGACAAATTGATTTTCGCATATGCATTTATT
>JBNMGJ010000137.1:0-5023 GCA_050872185.1 Mogibacterium sp. | reverse complement strand
GAATACACTTCCGGATATCCTCCGGAAGCTCGGAGCGAATATCCAGCGGTTCTCCCGTCATAGGATGTGTGAACTTTAGCTCGCAGGAGTGAAGCGCTTGTCGCTGTATGAGTCTTGTGTCTCCACCGTATAGCTCATCTCCCAGAATGGGATGGCCGATGTGGGAGAGATGCACTCGAATCTGGTGAGTCCGGCCGGTACGAAGGGTCAGTTCTACCATGGTATAGGCATCGCCGAAATGCTGCAGCACTCGGACATCGGTGATGGCATCCTTCGCATCTTCGGCCTCAATGTCCAGAACGCAGCGCTGGATAGATTCCAGATCTGGCCTTCCGATGGGAAGGTGAATGGTGAACTCTTCCGGTTCTACATACCCGGACACCAGGGCTTGATATTTCTTGGTGGTGGTTTGATTTCGCATCTGATGAGAGATGTCGTTCTGAGAATTGGCATTCTTTGCTACGATAACAATTCCACTGGTGTCCATATCCAGGCGGTTGGCAAAGCGGATTTTGAAGGACTGGTCCGTATCCCCCATGTACTTCATGATGCCGTTGGCCAGCGTGTGGTCGGGATGCCCCTTGGTGGGGTGCACCGTAATTCCTGGCTGCTTGTCGATGATAAGAATATCCTCATCCTCATACAGCGGGGTGATGGGGATATCCTCTGGTGGGAAATCGCTGGTTTCCTCGGGAAGGCGGACGGTAATGACATCTCCTTTTACCGGACGCAGAAATCCCGGGGACTGCATGCCGTTCAGATCCACCAACTTCTGGTATTTGATTTTCGTCTTGAAACGGCTGGAGAACTTGAAGTTTCGCCTCAGAATCTGGTTAATGGTGAGATTCTCCTCCTGTTCTGCTGCTGTTACGATGTGTGTGTAATTCGACATATTCAATCCTTCTATAGTAGTTTTGATTTGAGCTTGGTCCAGTAATTGTAATCGTGGAACCGGATCAGGTGAAGCCCCGCGCCGGCCCGGTTCACGGTAATCTTTTGAACATCTTCGTAGAGGTAATCGAATCCGTCTACCACTACTTCCAATGTGTCCGTGGAAGACCTTTTGGTAGGGGTCAGGGACATGGACAGGGAAGCGGGGTACAGGATACTGGAACGGAAGCAACGATACGCGTTGGTGTTGGAGGGTGCAATGGGCGTAATCTGCAAGGCGTCCAGCTGAGGCGGTATGATGGCACCGCCTAGGGCATAGTTGTAGGCCGTGGATCCCACGGAGGTGGAGATGAGAAGTCCATCCCCATAGAACTCCTGCACCAGCGAACGGTCAATCTCAATGGCCAGATGAGTCAAGTGGGTGTGGGGACCTCGGATGACGATTTCGTTCACTCCCCGAAGTTGGTAGGTTCCGTCCGCTGTATCAATGACCGCATCAATGGGCCAGATGTTCTGAAGGGTGTAGTCCTGGGCCATGTAGGAATCCATGAATGCAGGGATGTCCTCGGTCATGATTTCTTGTAAGAAACCCAGGTGTCCCGTGTTGATGCCGATGATGGGGCTGGACGGGAAGTTGCAGGCGTGCACCAACCGGAGGAAAGTGCCGTCGCCGCCGATGCAGGTAATCAGCCCTACGGATTCGTCGTAAGTGTCTGTGATTTCGTAGTCTCTTTTGAGCAGCTCATCCACCAGCACTTGGCAGGCCCGGTTGGACTCTGCCGTTTCGTTCTGGTAGATGTAGACTTTCTTTCGATCTAATTTCTTCATCCCAATCATCTCCCTTTGATGTATGACTATTCAAAACTATTGGCTAATTCGTCCACTAGTTCGGTAAAAGTAGATAGAGCGTTTCGAACCGGTTCTTCCGTGCTCATGTCCACGCCGGCAATCTTCAACAGGTCAATTGGATCCATGGAGTCTCCCAGGGTCAGGAATTTGCGGTAATCCTGCACTGCCGGTGCGCCCTCGGTGAGAATTCGGTTGGCCAGTGCATTGGCGGCGGAGTATCCCGTCGCATACTGGAACACGTAGAAGGAACGGAAAAAGTGAGGAATCCGAGACCACTCGTACTGGATGTAGTCGTCGGAATCCATTTCCGGTCCGAAGTACTGGGCATTCAGCTTCTGGTACTCCGCATCCAGGTTCTCTGCGGTGAGGGGTTCTCCAGCTTCGGCCAACTGATGGGCTTTCAGCTCGAACTCGGCGAACATGGTCTGGCGGAAGAGGGTGGACTTGAACTCATCGATGTAGAAGTTGATGAGATAGCGGCGCATTTCTTCGGATTCGGTGTTCTCAAGGAGATAGTGCATGAGCAGAGTCTCGTTGACGGTGCTGGCCACCTCTGCGGTGAAGATGGAGTGTTCGCCGTAGATATAGGGCTGGGTTCTTCTTGTGTACCAGGAGTGCATGGAATGGCCTCCTTCGTGAACCAGGGTGAAGATGTCCTTGAGGGTGCCCTTGAAATTCATGAGAATGTAGGGGTCGCTGTCGTAGACACCAAAGCTATAGGCTCCAGAAGTCTTTCCCTTGTTCTCCAGGATATCTACCCAGCGCTCTTCCAGGATGCCTTTCCGGAGGGTGGCCACGTAGTCGTCGCCCAGAGGCTTTAGTGCTTCGCAAGCGATATCCACCGCCTCCTGGAAGGTATAGTGCGTCTCCGGTACAGATACCAGCGGTGTGTAGACGTCGTACATGTGAAGGCTATCCAGGGCCAAGGCTTTCTTTCGGATGGAGACGTACTTGTGCATGGCCGGAAGGGCTTCGTGTACGGCTTGAATCAGGTTGTGATAGACGCTGTCCGGAATGTTCTCTGGTGCCAATGCGGCATTCAAAACGGAAGGGTAGCGGCGGAGCTTTGCCATCAGGACATCCTTCTTCACGTTGTAGTTGTACAGAGTGGAGATGGTGTTATTGAACTCCTTGTATTTCGTATAGAGGGTCTCGAAGGCGGACTGTCTTACGGAAGGGTCCTCCGATTCCATCAGCGTAATGAAGTTGCCGTGGGTCAAAGGAATTTCATTTCCCTTGCCATCGATTACGGTACCGAATGCCATATCCGCATCGGTGAGCATGGTATAGGCTTCATCCGGTGCGTCCAGAGCTTCGCTGAGAACTGAGATGATTCGTTCTTCCTCGGCAGAAAGGGTGTGTTCTTTTCCCCTTAGAATAGTCATCAGCATATAACGATATTCTTCCAGTTCCGGCTTCTCTTTCAGGAACTTTTCGATGCATCCGTTTTGGGAATTCAGAATCTCCGGCGTGAGGAAGGCAGTTTCGGCGGAAATCTGGGCCAGCACGGACATGGCCTTGTTGTTCATTCCCGTGTATTTAGAGTTCCCGTTATCTTCGTCGTGTCTCATCCGAGAATAGACGAAGGCATACTCCGCTTTTCGGATGGCCTTCGTATAAAGCACCAGTGCGTCCAGCAGGGCATCTGCAGAATCGGTGATATGACCTTTCATTTCGGCGAATTTGCCGGAAAGTTCCAGCGCTTCCGCCAGATCAGACTCCCACTTCTTCTCTTCTGGGTACATCTTCTCGATATCCCATTTGTATGTTGAATCAATTTCAGAACGATTTTGAATTTTGTTATTCATTTTTGACTCTCCTTGTGGTATAATGTATGACTGACATATTATAGAAGAGGTATATGTCATTCCTTGTCATTATAGCACAAACGAGAAAGCAAAGGAACAGAATGGATAAGATGGAACTGTATCGCGTTCTGGATATTTCAGAACCGGATGAATTTACATATTATGAGAACATGGCTTCACTGCTAGAAGAGGATCAGCTGATTGAACAGAATCTGCTGGACGACCTTCTTCGGGAGGTGGACTTGGATCACTTCAAGATGTTGCTCCAGTCCTATTTCGATGAATTCCTGAATCGAATTCCCGACGAGGAAAGTGATCTGTACTTCTTGGCAGACACCATGCGCCGTTCGGTGACAGGATGCGAGGACCCAGAGAGCATTTCCGATGCCATCTATCACTTCCGCAAGTGGTACGTGATTACCCCTTCGGTGCGAGACGTGAATACCGGCGAGGAAATCTGCGTGCGAGATGCTCGGTACAATATCAGTGCGGCATCCTTCCTGGGAGAGAAGCCAGAGTACGATTTCCGGAAAGCTTTTGATTACGATATGGATGGCTACGATGTTTCCGTTCGAGATATGATTGAGGCAGCGGATAGATAGCCACCAGAAAGGAAGACAGCATATGGAAATGAAAATAATTTCCCGAAGCGGAAAGACCCCATCCTATGCCACAGAAGGTGCCTCTGGCATGGACCTTCGGGCGTATTTGGAAGAACCTATGACTCTTATGCCCATGGAACGGAAACTGGTTCCCACCGGAATCTATGTGGAAATCCCGGAAGGCTACGAAGGACAGGTTCGGGCCAGATCCGGCCTTGCCATCAAGAAGGGCATCGGTCTAGTGAACGGAATTGGCACCATCGATTCAGATTATCGGGGTGAATTGTGTGTTCCGTTAATTAACTGGGGAAGCGAACCCTTCGAAATTCAAGATGGGGATCGAATTGCACAGCTGGTCATTGCAAAGTATGAGCGAGTGCAGATTGAACTAGTTCAGGAATTAGGAGATACGGACAGAGGCGAAGGTGGATTCGGGCATACCGGAATTAAGGGCTAAAATGAACTTTCGAGAGGATATAGAGAACCGAGAATACCAAATTCTGGACAAGCGGGCCACGAAGTCAGCGGATTCCAGAGGACGAATGCAACCGGAAGAAAAATGTGAGTACCGCACAGCGTTCCAACGGGACCGAGATCGGATCATCCATTCGAAGTCATTTCGGAGGCTGATGCAAAAAACCCAGGTATTTTTGGCCCCAGAAGGAGACCACTACCGGACCCGGCTGACCCACACCCTGGAGGTGGCCCAGGTGGCCAGAACCATCGCGAGAATTCTCAACTATAACGAGGACTTAACGGAAGCCATTGCGCTGGGTCACGATTTAGGGCATACACCTTTCGGCCATAACGGGGAAGCGGTACTGAATCAAATCCATCCCGGTGGATTCAAACACCGGGTGCAGAGCTTACGGG
>JBNMGJ010000054.1:0-10022 GCA_050872185.1 Mogibacterium sp. | reverse complement strand
GAACTACATCCAGGCAGACTGCAAGATCCAGGGCTGTGACAAGTACAATGCAGACAACACCAATCTGTACGACGGCAGAACCGAAATCCGGGGAAGAGGCAACAGCACATGGAAGAACTTCGATAAGAAGCCATATAAGCTGAAACTGGACAAGAAAACCGACCTGTTCGGCATGGGCAAGAACAAGCACTGGGCGCTGATTGCCAATTACATTGATGAGAGCTGTATGCGGAATGCTTTGGCTTCCTATTACGGTAAAAAAATCGGCACCGAAGCCATGGATTCCGTATGGGTCGACGTGGTTATGAATGGCAAATACGCTGGCAACTATCAGCTGATGGAAACCGTTCGAATGGATAAGAACCGGGTGAACGCATTTGACTGGGAGAAAGCCGCCGGGGACATTGCCGAGAAGGTAGCAAAGAAAGAAGGCCTGTCCAAGGATGATGAAGGAAAGCTGGAAGATCAGCTGAAATCCGACTTAGACTGGATGACTTCCGACACCTTCAAGTTCAACGGCAAAGAGTACACCGCGTCGGATTACTACGACAAGCCGAATGCAGTGAACGGCGGATACCTTATCGAGATGGACTCCAACTATGATGAGGCTTCCAAGTTCAAAACGGACAGAGATGTCCCGCTCCAGTTCAAGAGCCCAGAATTCATTAGCAGCAACAATCAGGCATTCTCTGGAATTCAGAACTATATGCAGAAAGTAGAGGATGCCATCTATAGCGCAGACAAGTGCGTTCCGGATGTTGCCGGAAAGAGAGTATCTTATGTTGACTTGTGCGACATGGACAGCCTGACCACATTCTGGTTGTCATCGGAACTGATGAGAAACGAAATCGGCTGGAGAAGTACTTATATGTACAAGGATATCGACTCTCCGCTCCATTTCGGACCAATCTGGGATTTCGATTTCGGATCGGACTCGGTGGCACCTTTCGGACCATCCTCTGCAGTAAGCTGGGCATCCAACGGACGCTGGTGGTTCTCGGAAATCATGAAGGATCCGTACTTTGCGGTAAAGGCTAGAGAACTGTATCTGGACAAGGAAGATGAGCTGAAAGCACCGCTCCAGGACAATGGTGTTCTGAACCAGTGGCACGATTACATCAAAGAATCCGCCCATAAGAATGAGGAACTCTGGCATTATTCCAGAGGCTTTGAGGAAGACACCAAGGCGCTGAAGACCTGGCTGAACAAGCGAATCAACTGGATGGATAAGCAGTTCGCTTCGGACGAATCCACCATGAAGTCCATGAACGTAAACCTCAGCGACAAGTTCACTCTCAAGTTTGACGGAGATGGTGTGACCCATACGGGTGCACAGGCATACGAAGCAGTTAACAAGAAGTCCGGCGAGTATCGTCTGAACGTAGATATCGGCAGCGGTTCTTACCAGAAGCTGAGCTACTATGTTAATGGCCACTACATCGGAACGATGAACATCAAGGATAAGAACAGCGCAAATCTGCTGCTGGACTCTAGCCTGTTCACCGAGCCGGTGGGCAAGAAGAATGTGGTCACCGTATGGCTCCAGAACTCCGATAAGGAGTACAACGAGCAGCAGTACTGCACGCTGACGCTAACCGATGGAAAGACCGCTTACTGTAACGTGGAACTGGCAGATTACGGCAAGTCCACCGTGGAAAAAGTAAGATCTGGCGGAATCCTTCGCGTACCGGCACCAACTGCTGGAACCAAGGACATGCTCTTCGATGGCTGGAAGCAGGAGGACGGCAAGATCGTCACACCGGGAAGCCGCATCACGGTAACTTCCGACATGACCCTGCGTGCCGTATACCGCAGCTGCACCGATGGCGACGTCCACCACGACTGGCAGAAGAAGGGGGACGACTACGAATGCAGCCGTTGCCATGCCAATAAGGCGGACGACAATACCTACGTAGATGTTAATGATTGCAGCTACGCTCAGAGCGTGCGTTACAAAGTTCGCTACACCGGCAAACCTGTGGCGCCGACCATCACCGTTACGTATGGCGATACCGTTCTGACCCCAGGCAAAGATTACAACATTACGTTCAAGAACAATGTGAACATCGGATATGCCACCTACACGGTAACCGGAATCAAAGAAGCTGGTTTTACCGGAAGAGCCGAACAGAGCTACCGGATTGTCGAGAGAGAAATCAAAGATGTGCCGATCAAGCTTAAGTCTACCAAGCTTACATATTCCGGCAAGGACCAGAAACCGGCAGTAAGTCTCACCTTCAGCGGCATCGCCCTGAAGAGCGGGAAGGACTACACGGTTTCCGTATCCAACGGAAAGAATGTGGGTACCGGAACCGTGAAGATTACCGGAAAGGGTAATTTTACCGGAACGAAAACCGCTACATTCAAAGTGGTTCCGAAGTCCGCATCCATCACGAAGGTGAAAGCCCTCAAGGGCCGCAAGATTGCCCTTCGCTGGAAGAGCACGAAGAACCAGGTGAGCGGATATGAAATTGCATATTCCACCCACAAGAACTACTCCACCGGCAAGACGGTGAGAGTCGCAAAGAAGAGCGCCACTTCCAAGACCATCAAAGTTAAGTTGGCGAAGAAGAAATACTATGTAAAGGTTCGGGCATACAAGACCGTGAAGGGAAAGAGAATCTACTCCTCCTGGTCCAAGTCCAAGACCTTGAAGACAAAGAAATAGGTGTTTCAAAATAGGGGAAAGCAAGAGAAGGCTTACCGCACAAACGAAGTGCGGTGAGCCTTTTTGCGTGGGTTTATTTTTATTACGCATCAAATCAAGTGTGTACTGAAGGGGAATTTTATTTGTGGCATAATATCAGCACAGTCAAATGTAAAGACAAGATTCTACGACAGCAAAAAACGCAATTTAAAGCGATGTCACATCAATGCGAACCACAGGTCAAGGGAAGTCTGGACATTAAATGCGGAAATCCTATCAGAACGGTGGAAAAAATAATAGAAGCTATGCTACAATGACCGTAATTCGCAATTCAAATTTAAAAAGAAGGAATTAATTATGAAAAAGAAAATTATTTGGAGCACAGTAATTCTGTTGATAATCGTGGGGGCGGTATATTCGGCTTCTCACACAACGTTGGAAAAGCAGATTTCCAAGAATCTGGGAACATCCGAGGATTACCGGATTGTTAGCGTGGAGAAGATGGAAGCGGACAAGGAGCCGATTTCGCATGACATCAGCGAGAAGAGCAGTGCGTACCAAGAGGTTCTCAAGGACGTCAAAGGTGCGGCCCTTCGCTATGTGAAGAGTGAAACTGGAATGGAAATCAACGAGCCGCTTTATACGATGACGATTGCCGCCGGTGGAGAAACCATGACCTGCACGGTGAACAGCGAGAATCAAATCCATATTAATCAGACTGAAGTCACTTATATAATTACCAGTCAAACGGATTTGTACAATTTTTTGAAGAGGGTGTATGGAGAGAGTAAGTAGATGACGAAGCCACATTGTGCAAGAGCTGTCGTACTAAAAAGTTCGGCAGATCTTTTTAGCTGGAAATGAGCCAACTGCAGATGACATGCCGGAGATCCAATGTGACGGTGGCATGAAAGTATGGCGGTGTCGGAATGCAATGGTGGCTTTCCCCGTCCGCCTTCAGCCAACAATTTCCTGCTTTTACAAATACTAGCCACATTAGCGTGGCTGAAACGCAGGGATTCCCAGATGTGCTCCGCCATATTTTCACATTTTGTGCTCGCCGCTTGCCCTTTCCGGTAAAAAAAGTTGGCGTCTCGAAGGACATTCTCTGGAGTTCTGGGAATTTTGTCGCCAACATATCACATCACCGTCACATTTATCTATTAAATTGTCAAGTAAAGAGGAAGCACATAATCGTGCATATTCCCCAGGGAATTTCCCAGGGGAATTTTTTTTGTATGTAAAATTCGCTTTCTACTTTTCATACCCACATCAAATCTAGTGTGCACGTGAGGGGAATTTTTGAAGGACATTTTCAAGGTAAAAGAAAAATCTCGTGGCGCAAACCCATCCGTACAGCCCCTTTCAAGCCGGTTTATTTTCATTACGCATCAACTCAAGTGTGTACTGAAGGGGAATTTTATTTGTGGCATAATAGCGGCACAACAAGAATGTAGAGCCAAACACAAGGAGGTATGAATGAAAATTACAAGAATTAACAGCAACGGAAGAAGGAGCGCCGCGCTGTTGGCCATCACACTGATGTGCCTGATGGCAATGGGATTTGCGACGCCCAGAGCGGTACTTGCGGCAGCCTCGCAGGGGGGACAGGACGCCAGAGAGCAGGTGTCTTCGGACACGGCCACGCTGAAGATGGGGAAGATTCTCATCGCGAACCACGCCGGGAAGTTCCCGGCCACCCTTCAGAGCGTGCAGTACCAGCTCACCGCCATCAAGGGCTTCGACAATGCCAACGTGAATTCTGCCGAAAGTGGCAAAGCCATTGCAGCCAAAGATATGCCCATGCCGAAGCCTCAAGATGCAGAGAATCATCAGGTAAAAGTAGCCGGCACCACCGCTACAGTGACCGTGGGGGATTTCCGAACGGCGGAGAAGGATAGCACCACGGAGAAGCACCGCGTGACACCGGTAGAGATTTCCTTCGACAAAGCCGGATACTACCTGTATAGACTGACGGAAGCGGGATCCACACCAGCGAAGGTACCCGGCGTTACCTACGATGATCACAGCTATTACGTGGTGGTATATGTGGCAAACCGAACGGATGAAGCCGGAAATACCCTGGACGGGGTGTACGTCCACAATATCACATCCTATCGGAACGAATCTGGAAAGGACACCTACCAGCCAAATCTATCGGATATTGCCGGAGTAACGGACAACAATGGAACGAAGGCCGGTGAGAATACCGAAGAAAACCTGGCAAAAGTAGGCATCTCCGAACCGGGACATCCGAATGTGCTAGAGGCCTATCGCTTCTGGAATCATGGGAATACCCAGGATATCGTACTGCAGAAGAATGTAACCGGAAATCTGGGAGACCGCAGTAAAGAATTCGAGTTCCGAATTTCCCTTACGGGCTTAGAGCCGGAAACATCTTACACCACTGGGGAAGCGGCAGCGGATACGAAGACCGTAACCAGTGCTGGAGCGGATCTGGTTCGAGCAGAGAAAGGAACCCTTTCCGGCAAGAATTTTGTTTCGGATGAGCAGGGATGTGCAGACTTGGTGGTGCGTCTTCAGGACGATGAAAAGCTGGTGCTGAACGGAATCCCAGTGTCGGCAAAGTATCGGATTACCGAGCAATCCAATGACCACATTGCCGCTTTTCAGGTGAAAGGCTCCGGGAAAACCCCTGCGATTCAGACAACATCCGGAAAGAACGAAGACCCGAACCAAGCACTTTCCACCGCAGAGGAGCGGGTAGATTTGGAGGATGGAACCGTTACGGTGAACTTTACGAATCACCGGAATCTGGCGGCAGTAACAGGAGCTCCGGAAATAATGGGGCCTGCAGCATTATTACTGATTGCTTTTGCAGGAATGATGGCATCTAGAAGACGCCGGTATGAGTAGAGAATGCAAGGAGGAACGATTCCTTCGATGGAGTATCCGAGCAGACCGCCTGGTGGCTGGAATCATTGGAATCATCAGCATTGTCTTGGCCGGAATCGTCGGATTCTCGTACTATGACATGTACAGATATACTAGGGAGGGAATCGATTCGGTAGAATACCAGGACTTCGAAAGCCTCCGGCGCATCAACCCCGACGTGGTGGCTTGGCTGACACTGGACGGAACCTCTGTGGACCATCCGGTGGTGCAGGGCAAAGACAATTACGAATACCTGGATATGAATTTCTACCGAAAGCCATACGCTGGCGGAACCCTGTTCCTGGACGAGCAGTGTCCGAAGGATTTCTCGAAGGAATGCCAGCTAATTCACGGGCACCACATGTCCGGCGGCGCCATGTTCGGGGATTTGAAGAAATATTTGGATAAGGATTTTTTCGCTAAAAACAAATCCGGACAGTTGCTGACACCGGCGGGGGAATACGATTTGAAAATCCTGGGGGTGGGAATCTTCAATGCCTACGATTCGGGAATATATCGGTTGGACGGAAGTACCGAAAGGCCCCTGCAGGAATTTAGAAAGTGCGACAGGAAAAGGGACGGCGATTTCGGCCCAAAAGATAAGCTGCTGTGTCTCTCCACCTGTTCCGGGGATATGGATGACCGTCGAATTGTGGTATTCGCGAAGATGAGAGAAAGGAGAACATGAGAGAAAAAATTCAAAGCATCTGGATGGGAATCCTGGTAAGGATTGCGGTGTTTGTTGCATCGGTGGGATTTGTTTTCACCTTCCTGTTCGGAGTCTGGATCTGCGATAGCCGGGATATGTACCCTGCGGTGAGAGAAGGAGATCTGGTGGTGTACTGCCGAAAAATTTCTTTGGCAAGGCAAGATGCAGTGGTGTACGAGAATGACGGAGAAGTTCGAATTGGACGAATCGCCGCCACTACCGGAGAAGTTCTGGGGAAGACTGGGGATGGAAAACTGACCATAGACGGAAGAATCCAGCCGGTGCAGCCGCGGCAAGGAATCTACGGGGAAACGAGAGTGACCAGAAGATTTACGGAGAATGCGATTCCATCTGGAAAGTTTTTTCTGCTGGGCGATGCGCGGGAAGAGGCGACGGACAGCCGAAAGGAGGGACTGATTCCGGAGAATCACATTCGCGGAAAGGTCTTCATGCTATGGAGAAGGAGGGGAATCTAGAAATGGAAAATATGGAAAGGAGATGGTCATGAGGAGAATCAACAAAGTAATTTTGATGGTGTTGATGATTGCGCTGGGAACGGTGAGCGCCTTTGCGGATGCACTGGGAAAAGCGAAGATCACGGTAACGTATAATGCGCTGGGGGAAAACGGGAAAGTCCGGGGGACGGAATGTGTTTTTACCCTCAAAGGAGTCACGAAGGACACGCCCATGCCGGATTCGGCCCAGATATCGGTCAAGGCGAACGGGAAGAATTCCTTCGGGCGAATTGTCTACAACCGGCCTGGCGTGTACGTCTATCAGGTAAGCCGTCAAGGGACGCCGGAAGGGGCCAGTCACGTGGACCGCTCAGTGTACCGGGTGACGGTGGTGGTTCAGAGCGACGGCAAAGTGCAGCAGGTACTGGAGAAGAACGGAGAGAAGGTGACGGAAATACGCTATGAAGACAAGTGGAAAAAGGGAAATCCCGTGACGGAAATCATTCGGACAGGGGATATGAAGAACTTGAAACTTCCGGCGCTGGGCATGCTGGCGGCAGGGATGATTCTGGTAATTCTCAGACGGTCCAGACGCGGCCAGAAGGAATCGGCTGGAAAGAAAACTCACCGAATGGGAATGCTCCTGGCGGTGATGGGATTGACGGGAATTCTCGGGATGGGAAGTTTGGTCCCGACCTACGGCGCTACCAAGAATCTCACGGTTAAATACGATCAATTCGATGCCCTTCCGGAGAACTACGCGAAGATTACCAACCTTCGGCTGGGGGACGCGGAAATCACCACCACCAACGGAAACTTCGGTAAATACAACGGGTACGTGGGAAACAACCAGGATAGTAAGCGGGACTTTATCGCCTATTACGGAACGGTTTCCTACGGAACAGCGAACCGAACGTCCAAGGTGAATGCCAGTACCAAAGCCAACTCCATCAGCGGCACCATCACCCTCCGTTGGAACAAAGGGGCAACGCTGTCGGACAATAAGAAGGCGGATGTTCGGATTCAGGTTAGTGGAATTACCTTCTTTCTGGGGAAAAAAGACAATGGGAAGCTATCGGCATCCACCAAGGTATACATCCCCATTCTGCAGGCCTCTACGCCAACCAGCCGAGCGACAGAACTATGTGCCAGCTCGCCCCGTACGAATTACGGAACCAACAAAGGCACCACCTCCACATCTTTGAGCGGAGCCTGCATCAAGACCAAGTGTAATGTGAAAGTGGAAATCCTGCAGGCGGGAACGAACACACCGGTAGACAGTACGAAGTATCCGAGAATTCTCACCGGATTCCGGGATCTGGATCAACCGGACCCAACGGTGGCCACCGGCAAAAGCATGGCGGAACAGTACAACGGAGAATACGCCGAGGGCGTGGAGCTTCTGTCTGGATTCGAGAGTCCGGTGGTGTTGGCGAAGAAGAGTGACAGCAACCCGGCTATGCAGACCCTGGAGAAAGTCACCACGGTGAACGACAACCTCCGCATCTGCGGCGACGGCGCCAGAATCGAAGCCTACAACAAAGCCACCGGTACCAGCCGAGGGGACAACGGAACCTTCTATTCCGGCTGCATCGTTCCGGTAAAAGCACAAGGGTACAGCTTCAAGTGGACCGGCGGGGCAGCGGCTACCACCGGCAACATGCTGGGAACGGCTTTGTGGAGCCCGCCGGAAGTAGCGGTGCTGGCAACCGCCGGTGAGGGCGGACAAATCGAAAAGCCGGGGAACACCACCTATATCATCAACAGTTCCACCACCTACGATTACACGCCGAAGCCTGGATACCGGGTGAAATCTTTGACTGTAGAAGGAAAATCCGTGGATTTCAATCCGAATGGCGGAACGTATAAGTTCACCCGTCTCTATGATGAGCCGGTGCATCCGAGAAGCGCCACCAAGGAAACCGCGTACAAAGCCAAAGTGTACACCATTGACGTCCAGTTCGAGCGGATTCAGCATCGGATTACTACCAGTGTGGTGAATGGAACCATTGATCCGGACGTAACCGTGGGAGAAGGAGACGACGAAACCATTCATTACGAACCGGATGATGGATACGAGCTAGACAAAATTACCGTGGATGGAGAGAAAGTAGATCCGAAGAAATTCCCATCGGAATATCCTTTCACCGATGTTCGGGAAGACCATGATATTCAAGTGATATATCGGAAGATTCCGGTGGGCGATT
This sequence comes from Mogibacterium sp., assembly GCA_050872185.1. GTDB lineage: Bacteria > Bacillota > Clostridia > Peptostreptococcales > Anaerovoracaceae > Mogibacterium_A. The sequence goes on along the minus strand of JBNMGJ010000054.1, from coordinate 1,109 downwards.
TGACGCTACAAAAGAAAGTCACCGGGGCCTTGGGCGACCGAAGCAAAGCGTTCGAATTTGAAATCAAGCTAGGAGGGTTGAAGCCATCGAAGACATATGTAGTAGATGGAGACAAAACTTCCGATAAGGCATCTGGGAGTACTGACCTTACAGCAACTAAACTAGCAGCGTCTGGAATTACTGCGGATGAAAACGGAAATGTGAATCAGAAAGTATCCCTCAAAGGGGGCGATTCTCTGACAATCCGGGATATTCCGGCTGGTGCAACCTATCAGATTGTCGAAAGCGCCAGCGACCATATCGCCTCTTTTTACCAGAAGGGCAGCGGCGAAAGCCCGAAATATGTGACCCAGAAGAAGGAGAACGCGGACTCGAACCAGGCCCTTTCCATGGAGGAAGAGACCCTGGACCAGAAAGATGGGAACGTGGAAATTACCTGGACCAATTACAGGCCAATCGCTACCGTTACCGGTGTGGGAAACGACGATACGCCCTACATGATGGCAGGGCTTGCGCTGTTGATCTTTTCTGGCGGATGGATTCTCCGTGTGATAATATATAGAAGAAAATATTAAGAATCGGGAGGCAGCAGAAAGTGGAAGACAGTCAGGCGGTGGCGGAGCAGCAGGAGAAACGGAGCGAACAACCGAAACCGCAGTACGTATACATCTTGCGGTGTAGCGATGGAACGCTGTATACCGGCTGGACCACCGACCTAAAGCACCGTGTGGCGGTGCACAATTCCGGAAAAGGCGCCAAGTACACCCGCTCTCGGAGGCCCGTGGAACTGGTGTATCACGAGGAATACTCCGACAAGATTGAAGCGCAGCGACGGGAACGGACGATTAAGAAACTGTCCCGGGCGAAGAAGGAAAAACTGATAGCTGAAAGGTGAATAACGGAAATACCGAATAGGAAAACGACCCATGCTTGAAAAAGCGAAGTGTGAGGATGTAAGGGGCTGTCGCAATTACAACAAATAAGACAGCCTCAAATTCAAAGGAAGCAGACAGTCAACATCTGAATGAAAAATTCAGATGTTGACTGCCTGCTTCCTTCATTTTGGGGTTCATCACGTTTTTCTCAGGGTTAAGCAAAACGAAAACCTG
>JBNMGJ010000252.1:0-2191 GCA_050872185.1 Mogibacterium sp. | reverse complement strand
CCGGAACTCCGTAAAGCCCACGTGGCCAACGACCGGGCGGTGATGGCGGCCTACGGGTTCAGCACCAAGATGAGCGAAAGTGACTGCGTGGCGAAGCTGATGGAGATGTACCAGCAGCTGACGGCCGAAGAAAACAGCAAGAAGAAATAATACTTCCGGACGCCGAAGGTGGTGGGCCGGAAGCGGAAAGGATGGAAAGAATTTATTTTTATGAAAGATAAGAAGAAAGATTCGATTCAGTTATCAGATCATTTTACCTATGGGAGAATCCTGCGGTTCTGTGCCCCTACCATGGCCATGATGCTGTTCACCTCTATCTACGGGGTGGTGGACGGCTTCTTCGTGTCGAATTTCGTGGGGAAGGATGCTTTCGCGGCGGTGAACCTGATTATGCCGGCCATTATGCTGCTGTGCGGCGTGGGGACCATCTTCGGGTCCGGCGGCACGGCGCTGATTTCCATGACCCGGGGCCAGGGCAAGGAGGCACAGGCCAACCGGTACTTCTCCATGATGATTGAGGTGGCGGGCATCATCGGAATTGTGATTACGGTGCTGGGATTTGCTTTCATGAAGGAAATTGTCCTGCTGTTGGGGGCTTCCCCTTCGATGGTGGCAGATGCAGTGCTGTACGGGCGAATTAGTATTAGCTTCGTGGTGGCCACCCAGTTCCAATATATGTTCCAGTCCTTCATGAATCTGGCGGAGCGGCCCAAGCTGGGGCTGCTGTTCACCATCGGTGCCGGGCTCACCAACATGATTCTGGACGGAGTGTTCATCGGCATCTTCCACTGGGGCGTGGCGGGGGCGGCGCTGGCCACGGGTATGTCGGAAATCGTGGGTGGTATTCTGCCTCTGATTTATTTCCTGCGGCCTAATGGGAGTTTCCTGCAATTCCGGTTCACGAAGATGGAGTGGAATCCCATTCGCCGGGCGGCGTATAACGGGATGTCGGAGCTGATGACCAACGCCTCCGCTTCTATCGTCAGCATGGTATACAACTTCCAGCTGATGCGGTTCGCCGGGGCCAACGGGGTGGCGGCGTACGGCACCATTATGTACGTGCAGTTCATCTTCCTGGCGCTGATGTTCGGGTACACCCTGGGGGCGGCGCCGATTATCGGGTTCCACTACGGAGCGGACAACCACCGGGAGATGAACAATCTGCTGCGAATGAGCTTTACCATCGAATACGCCGGAGGCCTTCTCATGTTCCTGCTGGCTCAGCTGCTGACGCCGGTGATTTCTGCCATCTACGTAGGCTACGACAGTCAGCTCCTGGCCATGACGATTCACGCCTTCCGCATCTTCCTCTTCGCCTTCCTGCTGTCCGGGGGAAACATGTTCGCGTCCTCATTCTTCACGGCGCTGAACAACGGCACGGTGTCTGCGGTGATTTCCTTCGTGCGGACCCTGGTGTTCGAGATGCTGTCGGTGCTAATTCTGCCAGAGATCTTCGGGGTGAACGGCATCTGGGCCTCGGTGTTCGTGGCGGAGATTGCTTCGGCGATTCTCTCCTGGGCCTTCCTGATTCGGAAGGATAAGAAGTATCGGTATTTCCGGCGGTCGCTGTAGGATGGGTCCTTCCAGGCGTGGGGGTGCAGTAATATTTGATGAGAGAAACAGGGGCGGCGAGAAATTCGCCGCCCTGTTGTTGTTGCTATTGAAATCTATTTTCCATGTCCATTGCATAGATTTTCCATATCCGATAGAGCGGATTTCGTAATCTGCACATGATACTTATCCACTAGTGTTGCTCCCTGAATCGATTGAAGACTTCTTGTGCATCCATCACATTCCCAGCTTGTATGTCATCATAGCCCTTCTGTAGTTTCGCTGCAAATCGGTGGCTCAGTTTCCAGGATTTCACCGTTTCTGAGCCACCGGACCGGGGCTCAGCAGGCGATCCGACGCAATTCGGTGGCTCAGTTTTCGGGGTTTCACCGTTTCTGAGCCACCGGGCCGGGGCTCAGCAGGCGTTCCGACGCAATTCGGTGGCTCAGTTTCCAGGATTTCGCCGTTTCTGAGCCACCGAGCCGAGGACCCGGCAGGCGATTCGACGCAATTCGGTGGCTCAGTTTTCTGGATTTCACCGTTTCTGAGCCACCGAGCCGAGGGGCGGCAGGCGATTCGACGCAATTCGGTGGCTCAGTTTTCGGGATTTCTCTCATTCTGAGCCACCGGACCCATGGGT
>JBNMGJ010000261.1:0-2045 GCA_050872185.1 Mogibacterium sp. | reverse complement strand
CTCCTGGGTTTTTCCATTCGGGCGCCAACGCCTAGCAGTTCGGTTGGCGCACGTTCCTCTAGTTTCCCATTCCGGCGCCAACGCCTGGCAGTTCGGTTGGCGCCCGCTCCAGAGTTTTCCCGTTCGGGCGCCACACGTAAGAACGGTACCTTCTCTAGGAAAATGATTCTGCAAGACCCATTTCCCTGAAGAAGGTACCGTTCGTTTTCCTATTCCTTAATATCATCCACCATCCGGTGCACCCCATCGATAGATTCGAAGACCCGAATCTCACAGTTGTGGGGTTTCGGCCGCCAGCAGATGCCATTCTTCCGATCCATCATGTAGCCAGACAGGGCCCGCATGATTCCGCCGTGGCAGGCCACCAGCACGTTCTCGTAATCCTTCTGTTCCAGTTCCTTCAGGAAGGACTGACTGCGTTCCACCAGGGATGGGATGGTCTCCACCGTCGGCGGTGCGGGAAATACTTCCGGCAACGCCCAGAACAGGGACATCCGAGGACCCAGCCCAGTGTACTTGTGAAGCTCGTATTTGCCGAAGTCCGTCTCAATAATCCGAGGGTCCACAATCACCTCTTCCCGAGGCACCCCACCGATGATGGAGCCGGTGACAATGGCCCGGTCCAACGGGCTGGCGTACACCGCGTCGAACTTCACGTCCCCAATTCGCTGCCGCGCTGCCTTGGCCTGGGCGATTCCCGTCTCGTTCAAGGGTTCGTCCGTCAGGCCCTGCATGAGTTTTAGCTTATTATACCGCGTCTGTCCATGGCGAGTAATCCAGATTTTCATTCTTTCTATCTCCTGCTAAAAATATTTTGCGTTCTGCCCACATTTCCGGTATCTACTCCTCAAATCCCGGAAGCATGGCAATGCTTCTTTCCAGGATTCCCCGCATGAAGGCGATGGAAATACCATAATTGGTGAAAGGAATCCCTTGCTCCTTCGCAACCTCCATCCGGTGCTGCATCTCTCGGCCGTTCAGCATGCAGCCTCCGCAGTGAATCACCAGATTATACGGGCTCAAGTCCTCTGGGAAGGATCTTCCCGAGGATGTTTCGATTTCCACATCAAATCCCAGGTGTTTTCGGAGGAGCTTCGGCAGCTTGACGGTACCAATATCCTCGCATTGACGGTGGTGGGTGCATCCCTCGGAAATCAGCACCCGATCCCCCGGCTTCAGGTTATCGATGGCTTGGGCACCCTTTACGGCCTCCTCCAATAATCCTTTGTACCGAGCCATCAAGATGGAGAAGGAAGTCAGTGGAACATCCTCTGGAACGATTTCCGACACCACCTTGAAGGCCTGGCTGTCGGTAATCACCAGTGCCGGATTGATTTCCGGTTTCTCTAATAGTTCTGCCAGTTCGCTTTCTCGCACGCACACCGGCACCATGCCCCCTTCCAGCAGGTCTCGAATCACCTGCTGCTGAGGAAGGATTAGACGCCCCTTTGGCGCCGAAGCATCAATCGGAATCACTAACACTACCAGGTCAAGAGGGTCTACCAAATCCGAAGCAATACATTTATTTCCAGTCTCCTCCGGTCGCCCAAGGTGGGCGATTTTTTCTTTTAGCGTATAAAGGCCCTGACCGGTAAGGGCGCTGACCTTCACGATTCGGTCCGAGGCATCAGCAGGAGCTTCTCCTTCCACGAGGTCTGCTTTGTTCGAAGCGATGACGTATGGAATTTCTTTCTCTCGAAAGATGGCCAAGAGCTCCTTCTCCGGTTCCGCCAGTGGATTCCTGCCGTCCGTCACCAGCACCGCCACATCCGTTCGATTCAGAATCTCCCGGGTCTTCCGAACCCGCATCTCCCCCAGGGTTCCCTGGTCGTCGATTCCCGGAGTGTCGATGATAACCACAGGGCCCATGGGAAGCAGTTCCATGGATTTGTAGACCGGGTCCGTGGTGGTGCCCCGCACCTCGGAGACCACCGCCATGTCTTGGCCGGTGACCGCATTGACTAAGCTGGACTTTCCGGCGTTTCGAAGGCCAAAGAATCCGATGTGCATTCGCTCTGATGAAGGTGTGTCATTCAGTCCCATTG
>JBNMGJ010000112.1:0-5941 GCA_050872185.1 Mogibacterium sp. | reverse complement strand
CGGCCTTGAGCATTACCGGGTACCCACACTTCGTGGCAAACTCCACGGCTTCCTCTTCGGAGGAAATTGCTTTATCCACGCCTGGAATGGTTGGAACTCCTACACTTTCCGCCACCAGCTTCGACTGAATCTTGTCGCCCAGCGCATTCATCATCTCATGAGTCGGTCCGATGAATTCAATTCCGCTCTTCTCACAGGCTTCTGCAAAATTCGCATTCTCTGCCAGGAAACCGTATCCCGGATGGATGGCATCGCAACCCTTTGCCTTGGCCATGCGGATGATTTCGTCGACGTCCAGATAGGCATCAATCGGGCTCTTTCCCTTGCCGATTTCGTAGGCCTCGTCCGCCTTGGTGCGGAACAGCGAATTCTTGTCCTCTTCCGAGTAAATCGCAACGGAGCGAATTCCCAGTTCTTTGCACGCACGGATGATTCGAATCGCGATTTCGCCGCGGTTCGCAACCAGTACTTTCTTAAACTGCTTGATTCTTCCCATTTTGTTAACCTCACTAATTTTTGCAGGCAATAATTTATCAATAAAAACAACTTATTATAGCACATTAATTATGAATAAAGCAAATCTCAAATTGCATTATTATAAATAAATACAATTTGAGATTTTGCGTTTTCTATTCACTTATCGGCTAACGGTTGGCACGTCTTCTTTCCAGCTCGTTCAGGTATTTCTTCCGGAGACGAATATCGTCCGGTGTAACCTCTACCAACTCGTCGCTGTTGATGAACTCCAGAGCCTCTTCCAGCGAGAATACTCTCGGCGGAGTCAGCTTAATAGTGTCATCACTTCCTGCAGCACGCATGTTGGAGACTCTCTTTGCCTTGCACGGATTTACCACCATGTCGTCATTTCTGGCATTCATGCCCACAATCATTCCTTCGTACACATGAGTACCCGGCTCTACGAACATCTGAACACGTTCCTGGATGTTGAAGATGGCATATGGAGTGCAGTTTCCTTCCTCCTGGGCAATGGCCACACCGTTAACACGCTGCGGAATTTCGCCCTTGTATGGCTCAAAACCCTCGAAACGACGAACCATGGTTCCTTCGCCGTGGGTATCGTTGATGAATTCACTCCGATATCCCATCAATCCACGAGTCGGTGCCAAATATTCGATTCGAGAGTATCCATTTCCTTCGCTCATCATCTGAGTCATCATACCCTTACGGATGTTCAGCTTGGAAATAACCGTACCAGAGTATTCATCCGGCACGCTGATTACCACTTCTTCCACCGGCTCCAGCTTCTCGCCATTCGGACCGGTCTTGAAGATTACTTCCGGCTTGGACACACCCAGCTCATATCCTTCTCTTCTCATATTTTCAATCAGGATAGACAGGTGAAGCTCACCTCTGCCGGATACCTTAAAGGAATCCGTAGAATCTGTATCTTCTACCACCAGTCCCACATTGACTTCCAGTTCCTTGTTCAATCTTTCGCGAATGTGACGGCTGGTAACGTATTTACCGGACTGTCCTGCAAACGGGGAAGAGTTCACCATGAAGTTCATGGACAGCGTCGGTTCTTCAATCTGAATCATCTCCATCGGCTCTGGACAATCCGTAGAGCAAATGGTCTCACCGATGGAAATATCCGAAATTCCAGATACCACCACAATGTCGCCGCACTCTGCTTCCGCTACCGGCATTCTCTGCAAACCTCTATACACGAACACCTGGTTAATCTTGCATTTCTCCACGCTTCCGTCCTGCTTGCATACAGCAACCTGCTGCGCTTCCTTAAGGGTTCCTCTTGTGATTCTTCCGATACCCAGCCGGCCAATGTAATCATCGTAGGCCAGAGAGCATACCTGCAGCTGCAGTGGTTCTTCTCTCTTATCTGGGAACGGATCACAGTGGTTCACGATGGTTTCCAGCAGCGGCTCAATATTCAAATCCCCATATCCCTTCGGGCTCTTCTTAATCTTTCCGGCACCTTCACCGATTACTACTTCGTCCGCATCCGACGGTTCTCTTACCGCAATACCCTGACGGGCGATTCCGTAGAGGATCGGGAAGTCCAGCTGATCATCGTTGGCCTCTAGATCCATGAACAGCTCGTAGACTTCGTCCACCACTTCATCAATCCGAGCGTCCTTCTTATCGATCTTATTGATGAACAGAATTGGATTCAATCCCTGCTCCAGAGACTTGTTCAGTACGAAACGAGTCTGTGGCATCGGGCCTTCGCTAGAATCCACCAGCAGGATTACCGTGTCTACTGTCTTCATGATACGCTCTACCTCAGAACTGAAGTCTGCGTGTCCTGGAGTATCTACGATGTTAATCTTGTAATCCTTGTACATGATAGAGCAGTTCTTAGAGTAGATAGTAATTCCCCGTTCTCTTTCGATATCATCACTATCCATTACGCAATCCACAACCTGTTCGTTCTCACGGAACACATGGGACTGTGCCAGCAGCGCATCTACCAGCGTAGACTTTCCGGCATCGACATGGGCAATTACCGCGATATTGATAATTTTCTCTTTGTCCTTCATTAAAATACTCTCCTTTTTCTATTTGTCATATGATAATCATTTTCAATGGTTCGGCAGAAGGTCTTGAGATCCCGTGCTACCTGATCGGACCTTCTCTGTCCTCTTCCCATGGCCATGGTGTTGCCATGCACCACCTTTTCGTAGAATTCCGATCCTCTGGATCCCAGCCAACGGAACTTTCTCGCCCAGATTTCCTCCTGGGAGAATGTTAGGGCATAAGGTAACATCTCGTAGTAATATTCCTGATTTACCAGATTCTCCCGGGCAAGATCTGCCGACTTAACCGAACTCATATAACTTCTCAAGCAGAGAATTCGGTTAACAATCGCCGCATTTCCCTTTCCACGCTTTTTCATAATCAGGGTCAAAAGCATAGAAACGGTACCACATACGACCACGGAAATGCACACCACAAGATTGTGGCTCATCATCCAGAACCGCAGGGATTCCACAACTAGCAATAGTTCATAAAGTCCCGCCAGAAGGCCCATGCTGAATCGGTAGGACCGTTCGTCCGTATCATATCGGCTATCGAACCGAGCATTGATTGCGAAAAGCAATGCCACTAGTATCACCAGTGGAACGAGGAAATCCGTTACCGTCACTTCCTGATACTGGTACAGCATGGTCAATATTCTCGTTCCCGCCATGCAAGCCGAGAGCAGCAATATACTCATTACTCTGAGAACCTTAGACAGCGTGGTGCACGCCTGCATATCCGGAGCACTGAATCCATTCTCGATGCTGACGCCCACGTTCTTCAATACCGTCCGCAGTCTGGCATGCATTCGCTTTGGTTCCAGCGGACGTCCTTCATAGACGTCTTCAAAGAGGATATTATATGCCGTACGGATATAACGCTCTTCCTCCTTTGGTTCCGCCAGCGGAACCAGAGTGTATTTCTTCGGCTTATATTCCACAATCTTAAGGTAACCCCGAATCGCCAAGTAGACAATCAGAACACCAATATCCCGGATTCTGGTATGTCCGTAGAAAAGGAATCCAATATCCGCTGGTGTTACTCCATCAATCGGATGGATTTCTTTTGTCTTCTCCACCTTCGGATCTCTTCCGCCGATTACCCAGAACTGAAGAATCAACAATAGCGTAATTCCCAGGAGAACTACCGACAGCTTTGCCGTCCAGGAGTTATCCAATGCCCCCTCCCAGTAACCATCCGAAAGCTGTGCCTTGAAGGTAATTCCGAAGTTGGACGGAAGCTTGGTTCCGGTCATCACAAGTTTTTTGTCAGTCAGCTTATAAGTAAGGGTGTTCGACACATCCTGTGCACCATACTGACCTGCATAGTACTGCAAGTCGGATAGATTGAAATCCTCTGGGAACTTCATGGTCAGCTTCAAATTCTTAATCGGAACATCCCAGTTGGAAGGCAGTGCATCGTATAGGAACATGTCGTAGTTCGGATTACTTTCTTTGTATTCCCGGATTAGATAGGTTACTCGCAAGGTGCTTTTACCTTGATGGAACTGCTTGTCCTTATCATCGGGTTTCAACCGAATGTAATCGTTTCCGTTCCCATCCTGCATGGCCTGACCCGTGCATCCGGATGTCTTTACTCCGGTCAGTGAATACTTTCCGCTAGGCAGGTTCACGTTAATGGAGCTCAGCCCCTTTGGTGCATTGATGGTCATCTTGAGGGAAACCGCATATTCGTGGCTCTTTCGAACTTCCGTGGTCTGTTCGTACCGAAGAAGTTCATATCCCTCCGTCTTCGTGTCTGCATGTATCGGGATTGCTATATTCAAAAATACTAAGCAAAAGAAAGCCAGCACTATAGCGGCTTCGATGAAGATTCGGATACTTCTTTTCGAATTGCTCATAAATCTCTCCTTAGACAATATTCAAAATATTATACACCATTTCACCGCCCTTGACAAATTTCCCTATTTGTCTCCACAACTTGAATTCACTTTTCCGGTATTGTAGAATGACTTTGTAATATGTTTTTATATAAGCGAACGTGAGTAATCAGGAGACAATTATGAAACGAACGGATTATATTTCCTGGGATGAGTACTTCATGGGAGTATCTCTGCTGGCCGCCCAGCGCAGCAAGGATCCGAACACACAGGTGGGCGCCTGCATCGTGGATCAGAACAATATCATTATTTCCACCGGATACAACGGCTTTCCGAAGGGCTGTTCCGACGACACCTTTCCCTGGGAACGCACTGGGGAGAACACCAAGTACCCTTACGTGGTGCACGCAGAGCTGAACGCCATTCTGAACTCCGGCGGAAAGTCCCTGCAAGGCGCTTCCCTCTATGTTTCCCTTTTCCCGTGCAACGAATGCACAAAGGCCATTATTCAGTCCGGCATCCGGGAAATTGTCTACCTTAGCGATAAATACGCAGATACACAGGCCACATTGGCCTCCAAAACCATGCTGAAAGCCGCCGGTGTGGAAATGCGGCAGCTGAAGCCTCGGGAGAAAACCATCACCCTTCACTTCGATGTGGAGCGGTAGCATTGTTTCAGATTCTATTTTTACATTAAATGCCCGCTGCAAGTGGAGTTTACAGAATTTTCCGGCAGAGGGATAGAAAGGCAGGTATCACTTATGAAACTTATCATTGTGGGTCCACGGGGAAAGATGGGCAAATTCATCACCGAAATTGCCGCAGAACGAGAAGGCATCGAAATCATTGCAGGTGTGGGTCCGAAGGGTCGGGACTACATCGGAAAAGATATCGGTGACGTGGCCATGATTGGAAAAACCGTGGGAGCCCCTGTGGTGGATGATTTGGAATCGGTCATCGATGACTGCGATGTTATCGTGGATTTCTCCACCGTGGAAATGGGTATGGAGACACTGGCCGCTGCCCGGAAACACGGCAAGGCGTTGGTATGCGGTTCCACCGGATTCAGTGAAGAACAGAAACAGGCTTTCGCCGATGCCGCAGCGGATATTCCAGTCATGCTAGCAGCTAACACCTCTCGCCTGGTGAACATCATGTACAAGCTCATCCAGACCACCGCAGAGCTGGCTGGTGACGTGGATGTAGAAATTCTGGATATGCACGACAACACCAAGCTGGATGCCCCAAGCGGCACCGCCAAGGAAATCGGCGAACTGGTGGCCGAAGCCCGAGGGGAGAATCTGGCCGATGAAGCCGTCTACGGAAGATCCGGTCGCTGCCCGCGCCAACATGGAAACATCGGTTTCCACTCCCTCCGTGGCGGTGACATTCCAAGCAGTCACACCACCTACTTCGTGGGAACCAGCGAGCGCCTGGAAATCACTCACCACTCTGGAAGTTTCAAATCCTTTGCGGCTGGTGCAGTAGACGCCGTTCTCTACATTGCCGATAAGCCAAAGGGTAATTACACCATCCAGGAAGTGTTCGGGCTGTAATCCCCTCTTCCTTCGGAAGAATTTTCTATTGTAAAAGCAGCGGTCT
>JBNMGJ010000025.1:0-14821 GCA_050872185.1 Mogibacterium sp. | reverse complement strand
TACGTAATGTATGTGAGGGTTAACTTAGCACAGCGCCTTTCCCAGGTTCTGGCAAGCGGCGTTGGCCTCGTCGTCTGGCTCTTCGTTAGCGGTAACGCTTTCGGTAGCTAGAACAGCACCGGCATTCTGAGCGCTTTCTTCCCAGCTGCGCATCCACTCGCCGTCTCCCCATCCGTAGGAACCGAAGAGGGCGATTTTCTTTCCGCTCAGGGAAGACTCGCACTCATCCCACATCGGCTGGAATTCCGATTCTTCCAGAACTTCCGCACCCATTGCCGGGCAGCCGAAAGCGATAGCATCGTAGGCATCGACCTTAGCCGAGGAGAAATCGGAGACGGTCAGAAGGTCTACATCCGCGCCGGCGCCCTTGGCACCTTCTGCTACCTGCTGAGCCATCATCTCTGTGTTGCCAGTTCCGCTCCAGTATACTACTGCAATTTTACTCATGTCTGTTACCTCTTTCTTTTGAATTTCCTTATATTGAATTGAAATAATATGTTAAGCAGCCACAGTCAGCTGCAGAACACTCCTTCCTTGCTGCCAGAGACGGCGGTACACATCCCGGCATTTTCGATATTGGGCGAATTTCTTAAGAGACGCACACTCGTCGCAGTACACCTTCCAACAGCCCACGCATTTGAAGTTTCGCCCCTCGTTATCGATAAAGCCCTGCACATCCCCCAGCGGGTAATCCAGAAAAATTCCGATTTCGTGGGGAAAGTCCGCACACTCGGCCATCCGGTCTCGAAGGCGGGCAATGGCCCTCTCTACGAAGGACTCTTCGCGAACCTCACCGTAGATTTCTCCGTAGCCATAACTTCGAAGGAAATCTTCAACCTCACGATTCCGAAGAACCTTCTCCAGCTGCCGTTTTCTGTACACGTACACCAGCGCCCGGCACTCCGCCTGACCGCCCAATGTCCGCCGGAGAATCACCAGCCGGATGCCCTTGTCCTGCAGCCGATTGTTCCACAAAGCCACCTGTTCCTCCGCATCCTCTTGGGAATCAAATCGAATATTGAACAGGCTCGCGGATTTGAGCGACGCCAGCGTCGCCGCGCAGAATTCAATCAGACATCGTTCCAGCATAGGTTCCTCCCCTCTAATGTGCATCCTCATATAGGTTAGTTAACTCTAACCACCGACAAACACATACTACCAGTTAGAGGCCTCTAAGTCAAGCGAATTTTGTAAAAATAAATTAACACCCAGCGAACAGCTCCGTACAGAGCCCCAGGGACGACTGGGATGTTACGAAGAATGATGCAAAAAAAAGGCCCTGTGCTCCTGGCGCACAGGGCCTTCGTCTGCCTATTCAATTCTCGACGGCCACTGATTTCTCGGCCCTATTCATGCAGGAGATTCTGCATGCTCTTGAGGCCGATGATTAACGTTGACGTGTTGTGAAGCAGCGCAGAAGTGGTTGGAACAATCACGCCGGTAACGCCCAGTGCAATCAGTCCTGCATTGAATCCCACGATGCTGCGGTAATTTCGGCCGATTCGGCGGAGCAGTGCGTCGCTGAGCTTTTTCAGCGTCATCAGCTCGTTCAAATTATCGGCGCTGATGGTGATATCTGCAATCTCCCGAGCGATTTCCGCACCGTCACTGATGGCAATACCCACATTGGCTGCGGACAGTGCCGGAGAATCGTTGATGCCGTCACCGATCATGATGACCTTACGGCCAGCGGCTTTCTCCTCTTCACAGAAACGGGCTTTATCCTCCGGGAGTACCTCTGCATGATATTCATCGACACCCACTCGAGCCGCAATGGCCCTAGCCGTGCGGTCACTGTCTCCCGTCATCATGACTACCTTCGATAGACCTAGTTCCTTAAGCGCGCGAATAATCTCCGGTGCCTCTGGGCGAAGGGGGTCCTCTATGCAGATAACCGCTTCCAGTACCCCATCGATGGCCATATACAGGTGGGAATATTCCTCCGGCAGGGAAGCAAATTTCTCCTCCATGCCCTCCGGCACAGTGCACTTCTCGTCTTCAAAGACGAAGTGATAGCTGCCGATGATGGCCTTCTTCTTTCCAATCTTGGTGGAAATTCCGTGGGCCACAATGTACTCCACCTTGGAGTGCATCTCCTGGTGATCCAGCCGGGCTTCTTTGGCGGCATGGACCACTGCTTTTGCCATGGAATGGGGGAAGTGTTCCTCGAGGCAGGCGGCAATCCGAAGGAGTTCCTCCGGCTTCCGGCCGTTGAAAGAAATCACATCCGCTACGGTTGGCTTTGCCTTGGTTAGGGTACCGGTCTTGTCAAAGACGATGGTATCCGCTTCTGCCACGGCTTCCAGGTACTTACCACCTTTGACGGTGATGTTGTACAGGCTGGCTTCCCGGATGGCAGAAAGCACGGAAATCGGCATGGCCAGCTTCAGGGCGCAGGAGAAGTCCACCATCAGGATGGACAGGGCTTTGGTGGTGTTCTGGGTGAGGAGCCACGTTAGAGCGGTACCGCCCAGCGAATACGGAACCAACTTGTCTGCTAGGTGTTCGGCCCGGCTTTCCAGGCCGGACTTCAGCTTCTCCGATTCCTCAATCATGGAGGCAATCTTCTCGTAGCGGCTGGAACCACCGGTGGTGCGCACCAATACCGTGATCTCTCCTTCTTCCAGAACTGTTCCGGCGTAGACCGTGTTTCCCTCCGTCCGGCGTACCGGAACGGATTCGCCGGTGAGGGAAGCCTGATTAATCATGGCTTCGCCCTCGGTAACCTCACCATCGAAAGGAACTACATTTCCCACGTGGACGATGACTTGATCTTCTGGTTTTACATCCGAAGAGGACACCAGAATTGGGGCCGCATCCGTGCGAACCCAGACTTTACCCACATTCAGGGAGAGGGTCCGAGCCAAATCATCCACAGACTTCTTGTGCGTCCATTCCTCCAGAAGCTCTCCAATTCCCAGCAGGAACATCACCGAACCGGCGGTGTTGTAGTCCCCCCGAAGGACAGACACACCAATTGCGGTGGCGTCCAGAACGGGAACTTCAATCTTCCGATTCAGAAGAGTCCGGATTCCTTTCCAGATGTATTTCGTCGATTTGATAGTGGTATAGGCGGCGGACAGTGGCGCTGGAAGCAGGAACTTTCGACCATAGTGACAGACCACACGGGTGGCCAGTTTTTCCTGGTATTCTGCGTTCATTTTCCGGCCAGACGTCTCCAGCATTCCCTTTGGAAGGGTGACTTCCTTATAGCGGAATTCGTGGAGTGCCTGCAGAATTGCCCCGCGAGCCGCCGCAATCTCTTCTCCGCCGAAGCCTTTCACATCATACTGAATGGTGGCATCTCCGGTGCGTTCCCGAACCGTAACACGGCTTACCCCTGGAAGATTCTGCAGATAGTACTGGAGAATGTCGGCCTGCTCCATGGTCATGCGAACCTGCTCCGCATGCACCCGAATCCGTCCTTTGTTCTCATGCAGTATTCTGAATTTCAATTTATCTACGCCTCCGCTTCACAGGATGAATCGCTTTCGCAAGAGCATCCACATTCGCAAGACTCGGTGCTCTCACAGGAATCCTCTTCGCAGGCATCTTCGCAAGCCGCCTCTTCCAAAGCCACGCGATCCTCGTTAATCTGCTTTGCATCGGAAAGGATGTCTTCCGCATTTTCCTGTACCGTGGTTGCGGTTTTCATCACGCATTCCTTCGCACGAAGAACAGCAGCGGTGCAGCTGGTATATACCTTCTTGGCATCCTTGCTGGACAGCAGTTTGATACCAGCGGTTCCGAAAGCCAGTCCGGCTGCAAAGAGTCCTGGTTTTTCCCAGTCGATTTTCTTGAAACTTTCAAACATAGTAGTACCTCCGTTTTGTAAAAAAATATTCGCGGCTTTTCGAGACACACGAAAAACCTGCTAGTTAGTTCTAGCTAATCATAATTATAGCACTCTAACTAAGCAGGTTCAAAGGGTATATTATAAGTACACGAATAAATACTTTTACCAGATTCTACAGGTAATCCGCAATCACCTGCGGCACCTTCTCCGGCTCGGAGTTCTTCAAGATTTCCTTCTGCTCTTCCCATTCTTCCTTGGTGATAGCCCGCATCTGCAGGTCGAAGTACTCGTCTCCTTTGCGGCCGGCGCTCTTCATGACGCCTTCCTTCCGGAAGCCGATGCTGTCGTACAGGTGCTCACTGACCACGTCGTCCAGAAAATGGTCAATCACCACCCGGTGAAGGTCCATCTCGAAGAAGGAGTATTCCAGCACCGCCCGAAGAGCCTCTCTACCGTAGCCTTTGCCTCGGTTCTCCGCATCTCCGATGTAGATGATTTTGAGATTCATGGAGTTGTTGATCGGGTCAATATTGTTGATTCCTACTCGGCCGATGGGCTTGCGACTGTTCTTCAGCATAATCGTCAGCCATTTCCGAGAATTGTCGTGGGTCACATCGTGGAAATCATCCGTCAAGGTGTCCAGATTTCTCTTGCGATCCAGGCAGAAATGCTCAATCACGTCATCTCGGGATTCCCATTCCGCGAAAGTGTCCAAATCCGCGAAGGAAGCGTTGCGTACAATCAGATGTTCAGTCTCAACCATATCGGTAATCTCCTTTTGCTAAAAATATTTATACAAGATTCTATACTCATCCGGAAGTTCTCCGGCTTTCTTTTAACAAAGTTATTATAGCAAAAAGAAATATTTCATTCTATACAAGATGTGTCTTTCAATGGGAAAACCTTGAAAAACACTATAAAGATGATTAAAATTAAAGGGTATGTAAAAAAATAGTAAAGGGAGCATTCATGAAAGAGAAACTGAAAAGATTTTCAGAAGTATCCGGCTTCTCCGGCAAGGGGAAAATTCTGCTAATTCGGAAGATTATCGTAACGATTATCATTCTGTGCGGAATGGGCCTTGTGGCGGCGAATGCCGGTAGTTTTATTAAGAATTATGTGGTGGAACGACTGGAGCTGCATTCCTATGAGCCAGTGGAGATTTCTGGTGACCGGGAAGTGACCCAGCAGTTCGTAGCCCAGAAGAATCATCTGTGGAAAGCGGCGGTTCGCCTCTATACCTTGGATAAGACGGTGCTCAAGGGCAAGGTGCACGCCGAAATCCGGGATATGGATGGAAAGGTGGTTGCAGAGGAAGAGCGTCCTTGCAACGAAATTCATCTGACGAAGTACGATGACTTCACCGAGTTCCAGTTCAACACAGACCTGAAGAAGGGACAGAAATACGTGTTGGCAGTTCGTACCGAAGGGTCTCCAAAGACGGACAACCTGGGCGTCTATATGGGAAAGATGACCGATGAGCAGAAGGACTACTACGGAAGTTCCACGGTTAATGGAAAGGATTCCAGCGGGAAGGATTTGCGTATCCGCTGGGTGTACCAGTTCCTGCCACTTCGAAGCGTGGCCTTCATGGTGGCGATGCTGGTGCTGGCTCTGATTTTCACCTGGCTGCCGATGGATTGGATCGATGAGAAGTGGGGACGGAAGAAATTCTTCCCGAAGCGGAAAGCTAGTTTGAACCGCATTTTCGGGTGGCTGTTCATGATCGCCACGCCGTTCTGGTGCCATATCATTATGATGCGTTACTACGACTTCGGACTAGGTGCCATCATCCACCAGGCCACAAGGGTACCACTGGTAGTACTGCTAAATCTGGTGATTTATTCCCTGGTAATGTGGGTGTTCTATGTAATCACCAATCGGACCACCGTGGCGTCGTCGCTGACGGTGCTGTTGTTCTCCATCTGTGCGCTGGGAAATTACTACGTATTCCAGTTCCGGGGAACACCGATCATGTTCCAGGATATTTATTCCTTGAGCACGGCCACTGAGGTTGCGGGAAACTACACATTCCAGATGGATCTCAAGATTATCTATTCTTTGGTGTTCACCATCGCCTTCATCACCGCGGCGCTGAGTCTCAAGATGGAGAAGGGATTGCCATGGAAGAAGCGGATTGCGGGACTGCTGGCTTGCGGCGTGGCTGTGGGGGGCTTCTACCATACCCTGTTCAACACGGATTTCCTCAAGAATCACGATATTCAGGTAAAAACATGGCATCCGCAAGGCTACTACAAGCGGCGCGGCACGGCGCTGTCCTTCGTCATTACTTGGACGTACAATACCATTGAGAAGCCGAAGGGATATTCCGTTAGTGCCGTGGAATCCATTGCGAAGAAGTATCCTTCCGACGATGTGAAGAAGAGCAACGCAGTAGGAAAGAAATCTCCGAACGTGATCGTCACCATGAACGAGTCCTTGGCGGATTTGAACGTGGATGGCAAGATTAAGACATCCACCGATTACATGCCGTACATCCATAGCCTCAAGAAGAACACCATCAAGGGGCACTGCCATATGTCCATCTTCGGCGCCAATACCGCCAACTCGGAGTTCGAGTTCCTAACTGGAACATCGATGGCCTTCTTGCCGCCAAGAAGCGTGGCTTATAATTCACTGGTGCACACCGCACTTCCGAATTTCACCACCACACTGAAGCAGCAGAGCTATGGCTACAACAAAGCGGTTCACCCGTACTACGGCAGGGGTTGGAACCGTGAAGTGGTCTACCCACTTCTGGGATTTGACGACTTCATCTCCATGGAAGATATTCCAGAAAGCAAGCTTGATTTCATCCGCGCGAAGTACATGTCGGACCAGGGAGACTTCAATCTGCTGGAGGAATACTACGAGAAATATCGTAAATCCGATTCCACCACGCCATTCTACCTCTTCAACGTTACCATGCAGAATCACGGTGGCTACGATGCGGCAAAGCAGGGCGGAATCGACGAAACCGTCAAGATTACGGATCCGAAGCTGAAGGATAATCAGGCAGAGCTATATCTGAATCTGATCAAAAAATCCGACGATGCCTTCAAGCAGCTCACCGAGTATTTCCAGAACGTGGACGAGCCGACGGTTGTCGTCATGTTCGGTGATCACCAACCGGCTATCGAGGATCCGTTCTGGAATGCGCTGTACGACGGAAAGTCGGTGGACAGCATTTCCAAGGAACAGCAAGCTAACCGGTACATCACCCCGTTCATCGTCTGGGCGAACTATAACATTGGTTCCGAAGATAATGTGGACATCAGCGCCAACATGCTGGGCGCTTACACGCTGGATAAGATCGGCGCCAACATGACCGGCTTCCAGAAATATCTAGTGGATATGCACAAGGAAATCCCATTCGTTGCCGGAGAGTTCTACATGGGTGACGACAAAGTGCTGCACCGCCTGGAAGAAAAGACGAAGTATTCCAAGAAGATTACCGAATACCAGAAGCTGCAGTACAACCTGCTTGCAGATACGAAACACACCGTTGGCAGCTTCTTTAACCTGAAAGGAGCATCGGACAAGTAAGATGGCCAGAAATATATTTTTAATCCGTCATGGAAACACGGAAGGCACCGAGAAAAAGCTCTTCTACGGAAGCACCGACCTGTCCTTGACGGAGAAGGGACGCCAGGAAGTGGCGGAGAAGAGAGAGCAGGGCCTGTATCCGGAGGCGGACCGGGCTTCCCTCTACACCTCTGGCATGCTTCGGACGGAGCAAACCTTCGAAACCATCTACGGGAAGCGGGAACATTCGCAGATTCGGGATCTGCGTGAAATCGAAATCGGCGTTTTCGAGATGAAGACCTTCGAGGAGGTGATGGATACGCCTTACGGAAGCCGGTGGCTCAAAGGCGAGATGCCGGAGTTCGATTTCCCTGGCGGGGACTCTTACCAGGGGTTCTTCGACCGGGTGAACCGAGGCCTTCGCACGCTGGTAGAAGACGATAGCGACCGGGTCATCGCCGTGCTGCACGGTGCGGTGATTTCCGCGGTGATGGATATTCTTTTCCCAGAGGAGAAGACCAACCTCTTTGACTGGACCCCATCCCCAGGAAGCGGGTACGAAGTTCGGTTGGAAGACGGGAAAGCCACCGAGTACCAAGTGATTGGATAGAATATGATGTTAAATAGATGTTAGATAGAAGGGGCTGTCGCACTTTTTTAGTGGGCAGCCCTTCTTTTCTTACTGGGAATGCGGGTCGGCGGGTCGGAATGTGAAAGGTATGTGAACCCATGGCGGGGAGAACAGCAAAATCAGAGCTGTGGGAACACTACCCGTGATGTTTTCTTAATTTTTCGGTAAAAGCAGCTATCGTATAATGCATAAGTTCACGGGAGAACCTCCTGGAAATCTTATGTTACTGTTATTTCCCGTGACTCGTTGAAGCTAGTCGGAGAGAAAAGATGGCGGGTCGAGAATAGAGAACAAACGGTATTCGTTTCTCCCCGCCACTAGTTCACGTACCATAACAATAGAGGCCGACCTTGCTCCGGGTGAAGAAAACGATTTATTTAATTAAAATTAGAATGTGCTTCAATTATATTTAATCTAATTTAATACTTTTTTAACATTCGTCCTGTATAATGCATATACAAGTCATATCATTTGAATCCGTAAGGAGAATCATTATGAAAAATAAGGAGCTAATTTTCCCATTGCTGATTCTAGCGCTTTCGCCTTTTGTGTGGTACAGCAATCAACCTGGGATAGATGGAATGAAGGGAGTTAATTTTCTGATTAGTCCAGTATGTCTTCTGAGCGTAGTGTTAGTAATTGGTGGAAGCGTCACTATGCGTAGAAGATGGATGTTCTTGGTTGGAAATCTTTTGTTCATTTCATCAGTATTTCTATATGTGTATAATCAGGGGAAAATGTTTGAAGGTAATTCGTATTCCTTAATGGAAATGGCATCTGGTTTGCAACCAAGCGGAATAGCCGTGATTGGTGTAGCGGTGGGAGGAAGTCTCTTAGGTATTGTGCAAATGATGAGGGAGCACAGTAATTAGCCCCCCTTCCTATCAATCCAATCTATACTACCTTCCTTTCTTATTGAAAAAACTTCCAAAACCACAGTCCCTGCAGTTGAAATCCTTTCAATCACCACAAATCTATAGTATAATTCAATAATGCCTAGAGCATATTTTGGCGAACAGGAGGATATTTTGACAGGATATATATTCAGTATTGTGGGGCTGCTGGCTTTATCGGCTTTCTTCTCGTCTACGGAGACGGCGTTCACTTCTTTGAACCGCATTAAGATGAAGAATATGGCCAACGACGATGTGAAGAACGCGAAGCTGGTACTGGAGCTGGAAGAGCAGTACGACAAGCTGCTTTCTACAATTCTGATTGGAAATAACATTGCGAATATTGGCATGACGGCCATTGCCACGGTGATGTTCGTTCAACTTGTGGGCGGTTCTCTGGGACCCACCATGTCCACGGTAGTGATGACGGTGGCGGTACTTATTTTCGGTGAGATTTCTCCGAAGAACATTGCCAAGGATAAGGCGGAGAGCTTTGCCCTCTTTGCGGCACCGATTATGCGGGTGCTGATGTGGCTCTTCACCCCGGTGAACGTACTGTTCGCCCTGTGGAAGAAGCTTCTGGGGAAGATTTTCGGGACGAAGGAAGATGCCAGCTACACGGAAGATGAGCTGATTACCATCGTGGAAGAGGCGCAGATTGGCGGAAGCATCGGCAAGGAACAGCAAGAGCTGATCACGAACGCCATCGAGTTCGACGATTTGGAGGCCATCGACGTAATCACCCCTCGAGTGGATATCGAAGCGGTGGAACTGGGAACCTCCGTGGAGGAAATCGGCAAGATTTTCAAGGAAAGCGGATTCTCCCGGCTGCCGGTGTATGAGGATGACCTGGACAACATTATCGGCATTATCAACCAGAAGGATTTCCACAACTACGTGGTGGGAGAAGGCCGAGGACTGGAAGCCTACATCAAGCCAGTGGCTTACGTTGCGGAGTCCATCAAGGCTGCGGTGCTTCTCAAGAAGATGCAGGCCAAGAAGACCCACATTGCCATCATTGTAGATGAGTACGGCGGAACTACTGGACTGGTGACCATGGAAGACATCATCGAGGAGCTGGTGGGAAAGATATACGACGAGCACGATGCCATTGAGATGCGGGATGTGACCCGTCTTTACGATGGTTCCTACTCCGTTTCCGGCGGGGCCAATGTGGAGAAGTTTTTCGAGATGGTGGGAGAAGATATCGACATCAACGCCACCACAATCAACGGCTGGGTGATGATAGAGCTGGATCGGCTGGCAAAAGTAGGAGACACTTTCACCTACCATTCCCGGCACAAGATCTTCCACGTGCGGGTCACCCGTGCAGATGAACGAAGAGCGCTAATGGTTCACATTCGGATTGAAGATATTCCGGATGAGGATGAATAGATAAGAATGATATAGAAGAAAGGAAAGAAAGACGAATGGGATTTTTGGAAAAAATATTCGGCGACCTGAATGCGAAGGAAGTCCGGAAAGTTGAGAAAATCGTTGACCGGATCGAAGCCTATGACGAAGACATGCAGAAGCTGTCCGATGAAGAACTTCGGGGAAAGACGCAGGAATTCAGGGACCGCCTCAAAGAGGGAGAAACACTGGATGACTTGCTGCCAGAAGCCTTTGCCGTATGCCGAGAAGGTGCATACCGTGCGGTAGGCATGAAGCATTTCCGGGTACAGCTCATCGGTGGCGTGGTTCTTCACCAGGGACGAATTGCCGAGATGAAAACCGGTGAAGGTAAGACCCTGGTAGCGACGCTAGCAGCCTACCTGAACGCACTGGATGGAAAGGGCGTCCATGTAGTCACCGTCAACGACTACCTGGCCAGCCGTGACGCGGAGTGGATGGGAAAGATCTACAACTTCCTGGGCCTTACCGTAGGATGTGTTACCCACGCTATCGAAGGAGAGGACCGGAAGGCCGCATACCGTTGCGATATCACCTACGGAACCAACAATGAGTTCGGTTTCGACTACCTGCGAGACAACATGGTCACCTATGAAGAAGAGTTGACCCAGCGGAAGCTGAACTACGCCATCGTGGACGAGGTGGACTCCATCCTCATCGATGAAGCCAGAACTCCGCTGATTATCTCCGGAAGAGGCGTGGACTCCAGCGGCATGTATGTGTCTGCCAACAGTTTCGTTAAGACCCTTCTCAAGGATGAGGATTACAAGATCGAAGAGAAGGACAATCAGATTGCCCTCACCGATGCCGGTGTTGAGCTGTGCGAGAAATATTTCGACATCAAGAACTTTTCGGATCCGGATAATATGGAGCTGAACCACTACATCAATCAGGCTCTTCGCGCCAACTACCTGATGAAGAGAGATGTGGACTACATTGTGCAGGACGGAGAGATTCTCATCGTCGATGAGTTCACCGGTCGTCTTATGTATGGACGTCGTTTCAGCAACGGACTGCATCAGGCCATTGAGGCAAAAGAAGGGGTGAAGATCAACGCCGAGTCCAAGACTCTGGCCACCATCACTTTGCAGAACTACTTCCGTATGTACCAGAAACTTTCCGGTATGACCGGTACGGCCAAGACTGAGGAAGACGAGTTCCGGGATATCTACAACATGGACGTTGTGGTTATTCCAACCAACCTGCCGATTGCCCGTGTGGACAAGCAGGATTCGGTATACGCCCATGAATCTGGCAAGTACAAAGCCATTGTGAACCGTGTGGCAGAAGTCCACGAGACGGGACAGCCGGTGCTGGTAGGTACCATTTCCGTTGAGATTTCCGAACTCATTAGCCAGCAGCTTAAGAAGCGGGGCATCAAGCACAACGTGTTGAATGCGAAGCACCACGAACGAGAGGCAGAAATCGTCGCCGAAGCAGGTCGATTGGGGGCAGTAACCATTGCCACCAACATGGCCGGCCGTGGTACGGATATTATCCTGGGAGGAAACCCAGAGTTCGAGGCCCGCAAAGAGATGAAGCGCCGGGAGTATACGCCGGAACAGCTTTCTTTCATGACGGGAATCAGCAAGTCCGATGATCCGGAGATGAACGAAGCCAGAGCTACCTACAAGGCGCTGTGCAAGGAATACGAAGCAGAGAGAAAGCCGGAGCAGGAGAAAGTTCGGGAACTGGGGGGTCTGTGTATCATCGGTACAGAGCGCCATGAATCCCGTCGTATCGATAACCAGCTGCGAGGCCGTGCCGGCCGTCAGGGAGACCCAGGTGAATCCCAGTTCTTCATTTCCCTGGAAGACGATTTGATGCGTCTCTTCGGCGGCGAGAAGATGCAGCGCCTGGTAGAGCGTGTGGGTCTGGAAGACGACGAAGCCATTGAGGCTGGAATGCTTTCCAAGTCCATCGAGAACGCCCAGAAGAAAGTGGAAGGCAAGAACTTCGGCATTCGTAAATACGTGCTGCAGTACGATAACGTTATGAATAAGCAGCGTGAAATCATCTACGGACAGCGCCGAATGGTACTGGACGGCGAAGACCTGAAGGAGTACATCCTGGGTATGATGAGCGAGCTGGTGGACGGAATCGTGGATCCGGTGACCATGGAATCCAAGTACCCAGAGGAGTGGGATTTCGAACGCATTTACGATGCGCTGGACAACATCACCCCAGCCTACAGGGAGCACTGCAAGTGCTACGATGAGGATGAGATGGAACTGCTGGATGCGGATCACTTCAAGGAAGACATCAAGAACGCCTTCCGCACCGTCTACGATGCCAAGGAAGAGGAAATCGGCAGCGAGCAGATGCGTGAAGTGGAGCGCATGATTATGCTCCGTGTTGTAGACAACCGCTGGATGGATCACATCGATGCCATGGAACAGCTGAAGAACGGAATCGGCCTCCGCGCCCTGGGTCAGCAGGACCCGGCCATGGCCTACGCTTCGGAAGGTTTCTCCATGTTCGAAGAGATGATTTCCGACATCCGGGAAGAAGTGGTGAAGTACTGCTACAACGTCACCGTCACCACCCGGACCGAGCGTACCAGCCGGATTCGCAGCCAGGAATCCTCCAAAGCCGAGTACAAGGACGAGGAGACCAGTGTAGGACCGGACGCCGCTCCGAAGGAGGAGAAGCACCAGGAGACCGTACACCGGGATTCCCCGAAGATTGGCCGGAACGATCCGTGCCCTTGCGGAAGCGGAAAGAAATACAAGAACTGCTGCGGTCGGAACCGGTAAGCAGATGAGATTGCAAAAAGAAGCGCCCGGATTCTCCGGGCGCTTTCGGTAGGACTGATATGTCCGGCCGCCAGGGCAGATAAAGCCCCCTTAGGAGAGCCGGGAAGAGAGAGGAGAGAAACATGCTTTTACTGGAAGAAATCAAGTCGGTCATTCCCCAGGAGAGGATGAAGTTACTGGAAATCGGAGAGTATCTTTGACCTGGAGAGTCTGAGAGATACGGTTGCGAAATACGATAAAGAGATGAGCAAAGAGGGCTTCTGGGATGATCCTACGGAGGCCCAGGAACTCATGAAGAAAAAGAAGTCTTTGGAGAACGAAATCGACCGGTACGACCGGATTGAACAGGGACTGACGGATACGGAAGAGATGATTGAGCTGGTGGAGGAGCTTCACGATGAAGGGGAAGCCAAGGAAATCCGCCGGAATTTCGAGGCCCTGCAGGAGGAGATGGAGGAGCTGAAACTCAGCATGCTGCTGGGAGGAAAGTACGATGCCAACGACGCCATCCTCACGGTGTACGCCGGAACTGGCGGTGTGGATGCCATGGACTGGGCGGAGATGCTGGAGAGAATGTACCTTCGGTACTGTGAGCACAAGGGCTTTAAGACGGAAGTGGTGGATCTTCAGAACGACACGGTGGCGGGAATCAAGAGTGCCACCATCATGGTGTCGGGGGAGAACGCCTACGGATATCTGAAAAGCGAAAGCGGTGTGCACCGGCTGGTTCGGATTTCGCCTTTTAACTCTGCCGGGAAGCGGCAGACCTCTTTCGCTGGCGTGGAAGTGGTGCCGGATCTGGGGGACGAGCTGGATGTGGTCATCAATCCGAATGACCTGAAGATCGATACCTACCGTTCCAGCGGTGCCGGCGGACAGCACGTCAACACCACGGATTCCGCCATTCGGATTACCCACCTCCCTACGAATATCGTGGTTACCTGTCAGAACGAGCGGTCCCAGCTCCGAAACAAGGAGGTGGCCCTCAAGATTCTGATCTCCAAGCTGCAGAAGCTGGCGGAGGAAGAACACAAGGAGAACCTGAACGAACTGAAGGGGGACATGAGCCAGGCCTCCTGGGGTGCCCAGATTCGAAACTACGTGTTCCAGCCATACACCATGGTGAAGGACACCCGGACCGGTGCCGAGACGGGAAACATCCAGGCGGTGATGGACGGAGACCTGGACCTTTTCGTGCGGGCGAAACTATCTCAGGATGCGAAAGAGAGGAATCTGTAGGTGAAGAAGAAGCATATTATTTTTGATTTCGACGGTACAATCTTTAACTCCAACCGGGTCATCGTGGATTCCTGGCAGGCGGTGTTCCGTCATTACACCGGACACGAAGGAGATGAGAAGGAAATCTACCACACATTCGGGGAGACCAACCGTTATACGGTGCAGAAGTTTTTCCCAGAAGCGGATGTGGAGGAGGCGGTAAAAATCTACCGGGCCTACCAGGATGCCCACTATGAGGGGCTGGTGGGACTCTTTGACGGGACCCGGGAAATGATGGATAAGATGCGAGAAGGGGGGCATACCCTTTCCGTGGTAACCTCCCGGACGAAATCCACCACCCTGCACTATCTTGCAGAGCTGGGAATTCAAGAATATTTCGATGTGCTGGTTACCTGTGACGACACAGACCGTCACAAGCCGGATCCGGAACCTCTTCGCATGGCCCTCAGGGCCCTGTCTGCAGAGCCGGAGGAGGCCATCATGCTGGGAGACACCAAGTTCGACATCGGCTGCTGCAACAACGCCGGAGTGGACAGTATTTTGGTGGGATGGAGCCACGACATTGACG
>JBNMGJ010000240.1:0-2483 GCA_050872185.1 Mogibacterium sp. | reverse complement strand
GTGTAAGACACGGTAAAAGGAAGTTCATCCGAATCCCCATCCCGGGTAGCATTCGCTTTGATGTTCACCGCGTCGGAAAGCTTGAGGCCCACTTCCTTCTTGCACACCATGGCACTGGTGTCGATGGTGGAGTCGGTCCTGGTAATCGGGATGTAGTAGTTGAAGTCCTTGGCCGTTCCCTCTTCCGTGCAGGCAATCTTAACCCCGTAATTCACGGTAGAGTCTGCCTTGGAGATGGTCACCTCATCGGCACCTGTCGCCGAGGACTCCGAACTACGGATGGAGGTATCCACGTCCATCTTCGCCTCGGCAAGAGCGATGTTGAGCTTGACGGAGGAGTTAGCTCGATACAGATTCAACCCCAGTTCCGTCTCATCATCGGAGAAAATCTTCGAAAGCGCTGTTGCAGTCACCTGATTTGCATTCCGAAGTTGTGCGGCTGTATTAGCAGAATAGGAGGTGCTGTCTCCCGCTCTTGCAATGGCCTGATTCTTGGATCGGAGCACGATACAGTTATTGAAATCCCAGGTTAAACCCGCCATGCTTTTGTTGGTCGCCAAAGCAATCGTAACACCCACGCTGGTTCGATTGATTCCGTCGGCTTCTACCTCCCACCAATATGCCGTGGTTCCATTCACCTGGCACTTGGTATCGTCCAGTCTTCGAACATGATCCACTGGGAAATTGGTACCATTCGCTGCAACCTGAACCTGGTCTTTACCAGTGATACTCACATCTTCTGGAAGGCATATATAGAAGATACCGTCTCGCATGATATGGTATCCGTTAACCTCTGCGCCACCATTCACACCATATTCTTCATTGAGCACATATGTGTAGAAGTAAAGCTTACTACTACTTCCCGCCGTGATATTTTCTGACGTTTGTCCCCCAATGGTTACACTGTTAACTACCGTAGAGATAAAATCTAAATCGGATACAGTACTTTTTTCCGTTGTTGTCAGGGATGTGTCACCTTTTGCATTCAGTGGTGTCTTTCCATCCACTGATGAAATTGTCATGGTCGCTGCTGCGCTGGTTCCCACATCACCTTCAATATATCCGTCATACACCCCAGGGTTTCCAACAATATTACGGTAACTGTGTGTCGTCTCCGTATGGTACAGCTTATTTCGACGCAATACCGTCTTGTAGCTTAGACTCTTGATATAATAGTCACTTCCAACCCCAGAATTCTTTCGAAGCTCCGTGGCAGAACATGCAAAGGAGCTTGTAGAGGTATATTTAACAGTTCCGCTTACCGTATCTCCGCTATCATTAACAAGTGTATAGTCTACACTTGTTCCGTTGCAATCAGATGGAAGCTTCATCCGCGTAATGTAATAAGTCGCTCCATCTCCTGCATCTGTGTTGAAGTTAATATCCACCTGCACTTCCGGCGTATCCCCCGCACCATCGTTGTGCAAATCGAAGAATCCCTGGAATCCTGTGATTCCATTCTTTCGTGTCACATCCTTGTAAATCATCGGAACCGCCAGTCTTGCATTCGGCGAGTCCACGTTAGAAGTCAAGCTGACCTCTGGAGTTGCTGGAAGAAATTTGATTGCATTAGCTGTTCCTGTACCCGCAGACCAACTGCCCACAAAGGAACTTTCCGCACCTGTATAACAGGTTTTCTCCGGTACCGTCCAGCGATAGCCCTTGGCGACATACTCTGTATCAATATCCTTATCCAAATCTTCCGGCCAGTAGAAGGTCGGTGCAAGAGCCATCACGTTCCAGGAAGTCATATAGACATCATTGAACTTATAAGTGATGGTATGTGCATCCGCATCATAAGTTGCCGGTTCACTCAGTTTATATCCTGTATACGAGCCCTTCTTGTTGTTACTTAACGCCGTATCGTCGTCCTTGAATGAAAGATAATGTTTCTCTCCGTCCTTCTCGATATATGGGATGTGCAGAACTAGAGTCAGGTTTTTATACACCATCTCTTTTTCTTTCTGTGAACCGATATAGAAGGAAATTCCATCATCTACACCTAGGTTTGCCTTGGTTCCGGATGTGTACGTTTTAAAGTCATCCATAGAATAGAAGGTCCGAAGGCCTCCTCCAATTGCATCCGTCTGAACCTGAACCGAATCCACGGAATAGCTTTCCAAGTTTGTCTTATCCGAGTCCTTAATGGAACTTAATGCTGTGGCTTTATCCGCCTCAACGAGCTGTACGCGGATCGGGTTTTCTATCGTCTGGGTTCCGTTCGTATATCCCATCAACTCAGGATTGTAGCTCACACCGATATCCTTTACGGAAATGTTATCTACCAGCGAATTCAATTTAACTCGAATCTCTCCGCTGTACGGACTGAAGGAAGCGAGTTTCCGAGTGGTACCACTTGCCGTCGTTACCTGCGGCACATCATTCTGCACCATGGCCACGTCCTCGGCGCCGGTGATCTTGCTGACGTCCGGGAGACCGTTGAAGTAGAAGACTTCGGAGGTCTTCATGCAGAGGACATACTG
>JBNMGJ010000296.1:0-1362 GCA_050872185.1 Mogibacterium sp. | reverse complement strand
CCCATAGAACCCATCGCGATTCCCACATCTGCCCGGGAAAGCACCGGCGCATCGTTGATTCCATCTCCGATAAAAGCAAGCTTATCCTTATCCGGATTTCCAATTTCACTCAGCAGCTCTTCCACTGCATGAACCTTATCTCCCGGAAGGAGTTCTGAACGAACATCGTCTACGCCCAGCTTCAAGCCTACCGCTTCGGCGATTCCCTTCCGGTCGCCGGTGAGCATGGCAATCTTTCGAACCCCTTCTTGTTTCATCTCTAGAATGGCTCTTGCAGCACTTTCCTTTACTTCATCAGAAATCAGAATCGCCCCCAGGTAACGGTTGTCTTCTGCAACATACACGATGGTAGACTCTGCATCCTCTACCTCGGTAAAAGAAATTCCGTTCTCCGCCAACAGCCGCTTATTGCCGGCATAAACAATGCGGCCCTCCACCTTTGCTATCAGGCCCTGGCCAGAAACGTTCTTCGCATCTTCTGCCAAATTCGGGTCAAATTCTCCTGGATACGCTGCTAAGATGGATTTCGCAATGGGGTGGGTCGACAAGCTTTCCACAATAGCAGCCTTTCGCAAAACCTCATCTTTCTCCACACCTTTCGCTGTTACCACCTTCGTCACATGGAATACACCCTCTGTTAGGGTGCCGGTCTTATCGGATACCACAGTATCCAGTTTGGCCAGCAATTCCAGATAGTTGGAGCCCTTTACCAGCACACCGATGTTGGATGCCGCACCGATCCCTCCAAAGAAAGATAACGGTACCGAAATCACCAGTGCACACGGACAAGAGATTACCAGGAAAGTGCAGGCTCTCATCATCCAGTCCATCCAGTTTCCGTAGAATATTGGCGGAATCAATGCTAGCGCTACTGCACCAGCCACCACCACTGGTGTATAGTATCTGGCAAAACGAGTGATGAAATTCTCTGTTTTCGACTTCTTAGAAGAGGCGTTTTCCACCAGTTCCAGGATTTGAGCCACCGTAGAGTCCTCGTACTTCTTGTTGGCGCGAATCTTCAGCAAGCCCTCGCCGTTGATGCATCCCGAAATGATATCATCCGACACACCTACGCTTCTCGGTACCGACTCCCCGGTCAACGCCGATGTGTTCACCATGCTGCTTCCTTCGATAACGGTACCATCCACTGGAATCTTCTCCCCAGCTTTGATGACCAGAATATCTCCAATTTCTACTTCGTCCGGATCCACTTCCTCAATGGTTCCGTTTTCCCGTTCAACGTTAGCATATTCCGGTGCAATGTCCATCATATCCGTGATGGATTTCCGGGACTTACCCACTGCGTAGCTCTGGAACCACTCACCAACCTGGTAGAACAACATTACCGCAACAGCCCCACTG
>JBNMGJ010000205.1:0-3258 GCA_050872185.1 Mogibacterium sp. | reverse complement strand
TTCAGAGACTGTTCCGGAACCCGGATGCTACTACCCTGATTAAGCGCTGCAACGACTTTGGTGCCGGCGGTGTATCCGTTGCCATTGGCGAATTGGCAGATGGTTTGAAGGTAACACTGGACAACGTTCCGAAGAAGTACGATGGTCTGGATGGTACTGAGCTTGCCATCAGTGAGTCCCAGGAACGTATGGCAGTAGTAGTTGCAGATGAAGACGTAGAGAAGTTCTGCGAGCTGGCGACCTCCGAGAATCTGGAGGCAACCGTAGTTGCAGAGGTAACCGAAGAGCCGTCTCTCCGGATGTATTTCAAGGATCAGGAAATCGTCAACATTTCCAGAGCATTCCTAGATACCAACGGTGCGGAGAAGAAAGCGGATGCCACTGTAGAGAGAGGACAGAAGTGGGATCGGGAGATTCCATCGGATTTCCATGCTGGAATGAAGGAATTGGCTGGCGATTTGAATGTATGCTCCAAGAGAGGACTTTCGGAACGCTTCGACTCCACCATTGGAAGAGGATCCGTTCTGATGCCGTTCGGCGGCCTGTATCAGAAGACCCCGATTCAGGCAATGGTACACAAGATTCCGGTCATTCACGGAGATGTAGATACCGTATCCATGATGGCTTACGGATTCAACCCGTATATTTCTGAGAAGAGCCCGTATGATGGCGCATATCTCTCTATCGTGGAGAGCATCTGCAAGCTGCTGGCAACTGGTGCAGAGTACAAGAACGTATATCTGAGCCTGCAGGAGTATTTCGAGAAGCTGGGAGATAATGATGTTGCATGGGGAACCGCCCTTTCGGCAGTTCTGGGTGCGTACAGAGCACAGATGGAGCTGGGCGTCGGTGCAATCGGCGGTAAAGACTCCATGAGCGGAACCTTTGAGGACATTCACGTACCGCCAACGCTGATTTCCTTCGCGGTAACCACGGAGAAATTGGAAAGAGTAATCTCACCGGAGTTCAAAGGAAGAGGCAATCAGGTCATCCTTCTGGAACCGGAAATCGGACCAGACGGACTTCCAACTGCCGAATCGCTGCTGGAGAACTTCAAAGAACTGAATGAACTGATGGCACAGGGCGTGGTGGCTTCCTGCTATACACCGGGATACGGTGGCCTGGCAGAGGCAATCTACAAGATGTGCATCGGTAATAATATCGGATTCGAATTCGACCGGAAATACAATATGGACGATATTTTCGGTTACAAATACGGTTCGTTTGTAGTAGAATTGGTAAGTGGCGCCGAAGTCACCGATGACATGGAAGTTCTGGGTAAGACCCTGAATCGGGAAAGCATCGTCTGCAAGGACGGACACATCCGTCTGGTGGAGATGGACAGAATCTATGAATCCAAGCTGGAATCCATCTATCCGTTCCACACGGACAATGAGGACGAGAAGCCTTCGGAAGTTTCCTATCGTTCCAGAGATAACAGTGAGCCGAGAAATGCTGTGGTAAAACCACATTTCTTGATTCCAGTATTCCCGGGAACCAACTGCGAGTACGATTCGGCAAAGGCCGTAGAGAATGCAGGGGGTGAACCGGAAATCTTCGTTATCAACAACCTGACAGCAGATACACTGAAGAAGTCAGTGGAGGAATTCCAGACCGCTATCGGACGTTCTCAGGCAATCTTCCTGCCGGGAGGATTCTCCGGTGCAGATGAACCGGATGGATCCGGCAAATTCATCACGTCCTTCTTCCGGAACCCAGGGGTTCAGGCAGAGGTAATGAATATGCTGAACGACAGAGACGGTTTGATGATTGGAATCTGCAACGGATTCCAGGCGCTGATTAAGCTGGGCCTGCTTCCGTATGGACATATTTCCATGCAGACACCGGATAGCCCGACTCTGACATTTAATGATATCGGTCGTCACCAGTCCAAGCTGGTGCGCACCAAAGTATGTTCCACGAAGTCTCCGTGGATGAGAAAAGCGGCAGTAGGCGATATCGTTACCGTGCCGATTTCTCACGGCGAAGGTAAGTTCGTGGCAAACGAGGATGACCTGGACGTGCTGATTAGCAACGGTCAGATCCTCACTCAATATGTTGACCTTGACGGAAACCCAACCATGGATATTCAGTACAATCCGAACGGTTCCGTTATGGCGATTGAAGGACTCCTCTCCCCGGATGGACGTATCCTGGGTAAGATGGGACACTCGGAAAGAATCGGAAACGGCCTGTACAAGAACGTGCCGGGTGAATTCGATCTTCGTCTGTTCGAGTCGGCAGTGGAGTACTTCAAGAAATAATATTTTTACACAATCCGGGTATGAGGTAATGTAAATTCCCCGGGCAAAGAGGAAAAGGAGATTTTTACCAATGGCTAATGAAGCAAAGAAAGAACGTATCTTAGTTCTGAACCTCGGTTCCACATCCAGCAAGATTGCTGTATATGATGACACCGAAGAAGTGTTCAAGGAAACCATCCGTCACTCCCAGGAGGAGATGGCTCAGTTCAACGACATTCTGGACCAGTTCTCTTTCAGAAATGAGAAGGTTATCGCTGCTCTGGAGAACAACGGAATCGGCGTAGACACTCTGACTGCAGTATGCTCCAGAGGCGGAAACATCATCGCTTGCCCACACGGTGCCATCGGCATTGATCAGGAGATGATTGACTATCTGACAAGACCAGAAGACACTGCAAAGCACGCATCCCTGCTGGGAAGCATGATTGCATTTGATTTGCACAACAAGTACGGAATTCCAGCTTGCATCTACGATGCTATCGGAACCGACGAGATGCAGCCAATCGCAAGAGTCAGTGGTGTTCCGGAAATTCCGCGCTTCACTGTAGGCCATACGCTGAACACTCGTGCAATGGCTATCAAGTGCGCAGAAGAAATCCTGAAGAAGCCGTTCGATGAGTGCACATTCATCGTTGCACATCTGGGTGGCGGAAGCTCCATCCGTCTGTATCACAACGGTGTGAACATCGACTGCGTGAACGACGATGAGGGCAACTTCTCCCCAGAGAGAGGCGGCGGCTGCAGCGGCAAGGAACTGATTAAGCTGTGCTTCCGTTCCGGACTGGACGAGAAGACCATGATGAAGAAGCTGCACGGTGCTGGCGGACTGAAGGCTCATCTGGGCACTACCGATGCAATCGAAGTAGAGAAGAGAATCGAAGCTGGCGACAAGTATGCAAAGGTTGTATACGATGGCATGGCTTACAGAATCGCAAAGGATATCGGCACACTGGCAGTTCCAGTTGCAGGAAAGGTGGACCGTATCATCCTGACC
>JBNMGJ010000009.1:0-22708 GCA_050872185.1 Mogibacterium sp. | reverse complement strand
GGTCTAAGCAGATAGTGCCAAAATAGTTCTTTTGTTGTGCTCAAAAATATAACGAAACAGGCAAGCAATACCTGAATGAGAAATTCGGTTATTGTCTGCCTGTTTCTTTTGAGTTTGGGACTACCTTAGTTGTTGTAAATGCGACAGCCCCTTGCGTTCACATAGAAGAGTCCGCTTCGGTTGCAATAGAAGTAAATTCGCTGCACCATACTCCTCTTGAACCGGGTCTCTGCTGCCCCTTCTGGATATAGTTTTACCATCTGCATCCGATCCGGGGATGCCGCTGCAATAAAGGAAATGTAGTGGCTCTTGGTCATTTCGTGGTCAATACGCACGTAATACTCGTCTTCCACCAGTTCCACAGAAATCGGATGGTCCTCATCCGCCTTCACCGCCTCTTCCGGCTGAAGAAGTACACCGTGACAGTGGATGGCCGCTTCACCCATGGAATGAATAACGTTTCCGCACACCGGACATACGTAGAACTTCGAACGATTCATATTCGATGATACGTTGGCGTTGCGGATGGTATTTCCGGAAAGAAGTTCCGCAATGGATACGGAAAGTGCTTCTGCAATGGGATCCAGCAGGGTGATATCCGGATATCCCTTTCCCGTCTCCCACTTGGACACGGTCTTATCGCTAACACCGATTTTCTCCGCCAGCGCGGACTGGGTAATACCTTTGTTCTCTCGCAGCTCCTTGATAGCTGCACCTGTTACATATGGATTCATCTCTATTTGCCTCCCAGGGATATTCTATCCTACCTGCCGGAAGGTCACAACCTACGGAACGTAGACTTAGGTGCTGAATCTATACAATGGTCATGAACCACTCTACGGTTTCCGGATCGTAATGGGAGAAGAACAGGCTCTTTCCAGTATCCAGACCCTCGATGCGCTTCATCTCTTCCGCCGTCAGGGTGAAATCAAACACATCCATGTTCTCCTTCATGCGCTCTTCGTGGGTGGACTTTGGAATGATTACCACGCCACTCTGCAGCAAGAACCGAAGTGCCACCTGGGCTGCGGTCTTCCCGTGCTTTTCCCCGATTTCGACCAGCTCCGGTGTGGTGAAGAAATTATTTCTTCCCTCCGCGAAAGGTCCCCAGCTCATAATCTGAGTTCCATTCTTCTCCATATAATGACGAGCCACCTTCTGCTGCTGGAACACGTGGGTTTCCACCTGGTTCACCGCCGGTTTGATTTCTGCAAAGTGCACGATGTCCAGATAACGGTCTGGATAGAAGTTGGATACGCCGATAGCCCGGGCTTTGCCCTCCTTATACGCTTCCTCCATGGCACGGTAAGTTCCGTAATAATCGCCGAAAGGCTGATGAATCAGCAGAAGATCTACGTAATCAGTCTTCAGTTTCCGAAGGGATTCCTGGATAGACGCCTTTGCCTTCTCGTATCCCGCATTGCTAATCCACACCTTCGTGGTGATGAAGAGTTCCTCTCTCGGAAGGCCGCACTTCGAAATGGCTTCGCCCACGCCCTCTTCATTTCCATAGGCCTGGGCGGTGTCAATGCTGCGATATCCGTTCTGGATGGCCGTCAGCACGCAGCGCTCTGTCTCTTCCGGTGGAGTCTGATACACGCCGTATCCCAGCTGTGGCATCTTCACGCCGTTGTTCAGTGTTACATAATCCATGATATGCCTCCTTTATATTCATATTCTGTAATGTAATAATGGAATTTATCTCCTTGCAACACGATTATATATTGATATAATCAGTATGTACAATATCATTATTGAATGATAGATTTCATATTATGAATAGTAAAAAGAGGTATCACCATGCTCAATCTACCGGAACTAAAGCAGTTCGTCACCTATGCAGAATGCGGCACCCTTTCGGCGGCAGCGGAAATTCTGCACATATCCCAGCCCACACTGACTCGCACGATGAAACACGTGGAGGAAAGCTTTGGCGTCCCTCTATTCCACCGCGGGAAGAACCGAATTGAACTGACGGAAACCGGCCGCCTTGCCGTGGAGCAATCCCGTTACCTATTGGCAGAAGCAGCCAAAGCCGTCCAAGAGGTCCAGTCCTTCGAGAAGAGTCTTCACACCATCGTCGTTCATTCCTGTGCCCCAGCCCCTCTGTGGACCTTACTTCCGGATTTGTCTCGCCGATTCCCAGAGAACACCATTACCTCTCAGCTTTCGGATATTCCAGAAATTATTCAGAATGTCCGGAATCAAAACGCTGACATTGGAATTCTGCCGGGAGCCATCCAAGATTCTGAACTTTGCCCTGAGCTCCTTTGCGTTCCGTACGTGAAGGAAAACCTTTTCGTATGCGTGCCGGAATCCCATGCGCTGGCGGATTCGGACAGCTTGACCTTCTCCCAACTCAACGGTTTCAACTGCCTTCTTCGAGATCACATCGGATTCTGGACCAATCTCGTCAAAGAGCACATGACTGCTTCTCGCTTTCTGATTCAAACCGACGAATTCGAATTCGAAGAGCTGGTGCGGAGTTCTACCCTTCTCTGCTTTGCCACGGATCTGGCCGGAGGCGACAGACCGCTTCCCGGACGGCAAACCATTCCATTAACCGACGAGGCCGCCCATGTTTCCTACCATCTGATCTGCGGTCCGGAAAATCGACACTTCCTGCCTTAGAGGGTTCTTCCCAGGTCGTAGGCCGCCTTAAGCACATCTTCATGCTTCTTCGCATCGCCGGAATCCGTAATTCCCGGACCTTCCACAATGCCCTTCAGCGTGGCCTTTTCAAAGCAGTCCACCCAGCCCTGAAGACCGTTATACGCCTTGTCAAAGGTTCCCTCGTGTTCCTCCGCTGCAGTGGTAATCATGTAGATATCCCAGAAGCTGTAGTCCTTGGCGAACAGCGGATTCAGCCGGTCCAGCAGCGTTTTCATCTGTCCGCTCATCTCGTAATAGTAGATTGGCGTTGCAAAGACAATGACCTCCGCCCCCTGGACCTTCTCCATAATCTCCGCCACATCGTCCTTGTGCACGCAGCCTCCCGTCTTCAGGCAGGAAAGACATCCGACGCAGTACTTGATTTCCTTTCCCTTCAGCGAGATGAACTCCACTTCATTTCCCGCTTCTTCCGCACCACGCTGACATTCTTTTGCCAGAATTTCCGAATTGCTGCCTCCCCTGAGACTGGTGGAAATGATTAAGATCTTTTTAGCCATAACATACCTCCCATGCAAATTATCTTGATGAATCAGTTCATATATTCTATAATGAACACATTATATCACCTTGACCTGACTTTAGGTCAATATTTATTAATTCACGGTAAAAGGAGATTTCATATGTATACCATCGGCCAAGTATCCGAAATGCTCGGCATTCCGATTTCCACACTGCGATACTACGATAAAGAAGGATTTTTCCCGAAGCTCAAGCGCTCCGGAAACATCCGCCAGTTCAGCGATACAGAACTTGAAGCATTGAAGCTGATTGAATGCCTTAAAAAATCCGGGCTGGAAATCAAGGAAATCAAGCAGTTCTTCCAGTGGGTGGAAGAAGGTCCCGCCACCTACGGAAAGCGAAAGGAGTTGTTTGAGCACCGACGGGAAGTGATGGAGCAACAGATTCAGTCCCTGGAGAAATCCCTGGCCATGCTCCGCTTCAAGTGCTGGTACTACGACACCGCCATGAAAGATGGAAACGAAGACCGCATTCACGAGATGCTTCCAGATCATCTGCCGGAGGAAATTCAGGCGCTGTACGACCTGTCCCATCACTGATTTTCGATTCGCATTGTGAAAGCTTATTATAAGGAGATTGTATTTTGAACACGGTAAAAGTAAGAGAGATTGAAATCGGCACCGGCACTCCGAAGATTGTGGTACCGATTTGCGGCGTTACCCGGGAAGAAATTTTGAAAAACGCCCGTGATCTAGATGTTCTTCCAGTAGATGTGGTGGAATGGCGGGCGGATTGGTTCGAGGAAGTGATGGATTTTGACGCGGTGGAATCGGTTCTTCGGGAACTTCGCCTGGTTCTTGGAAACACCCCACTGCTTATGACCTTCCGCAGGGCCCAGGAAGGCGGGGAGAAAGCCATCCACCTCGGTGACTATAAAGCGCTGAACCTTCGTGCTGCCAAGACTGGGTATGTGGATATGATTGATGTAGAACTCTATTCCGGAGATGCAATTGTACAGAGAATAATCGAAGGAGCCCATGCAGCGGAGGTGAAGGTCATTGCCTCCAATCACGATTTCCAGAAGACCCCTTGCAAAGACGAAATCATCTCCAGGCTCCTTCGAATGCAGGAACTAGGGGCGGATGTCCTGAAGATGGCGGTAATGCCGGAAAATCCCAAGGATGTACTCACCCTCCTTTCCGCCACAGAGGAAATGGTTTCCGGTGGTGCAAAGCAGCCGGTGGTCACCATGTCCATGGGAGGCACCGGCCTTATCAGTCGCCTGTGTGGGGAGGTCTTCGGTTCCGCCATGACCTTCGGTGCGGTGGGCAAAGCCTCCGCACCGGGTCAAATCGATGTGCAGGATCTGAAAAAGATTCTAGACGTTATGCAGAACGCTCTGTAACCACCTTAAATCGCCTTACAGAATATCGATGTACTCTCCCGCCAGAGCCTTGTTCATGCTTCGAACGGCACAGAACTTTCCGCACATGCTGCAGGTGTCGCTGTGATCTTCCTCTGGAAGACGATCATCTCGGATGGCCTTTGCGGTGACCGGATCCAATGCGCAATCAAACTGCGCATCCCAGTCCAGTTTCTGCCGAGCTTCCGCCATGCGGTCATCAATATCTCTAGCATGTGGGATTCCCTTGGCAATGTCCGCTGCGTGGGCCGCAATCTTGGATGCAATAATTCCTTGCTTTGTATCCTCCACGTTCGGAAGCGCCAGATGCTCCGCCGGTGTTACATAGCACAGGAAGGCCGCTCCGTTCATCGCCGCTACCGCTCCACCGATGGCAGCGGTGATGTGGTCGTATCCCGGTGCGATATCCGTTACCAGTGGCCCCAGCACGTAGAATGGCGCACCCATGCAGATACTCTGCTGCACCTTCATGTTGGCTGCCACCTGATCCAGGGGAACGTGTCCCGGACCTTCTACCATCACCTGTACATTGTGGTCCCAGGCCCGCTTGGTCAGTTCCCCCAGGCGTACCAATTCCTCAATCTGGCATACATCGGTGGCATCCGCCAGACATCCCGGTCTGCAGGCATCTCCCAGGGAGATGGTCACATCATATTCCTCACAGATATTCAGGATTTCATCGTAATATTCATAGAATGGATTTTCATTTCCCGTCATGCTCATCCAAGCGAACACCAGACTTCCGCCACGGCTGACAATATTCATCTTCCGCTTATGCTTCCGAATCTGCTCAATGGTCTTCTGCGTAATTCCGCAGTGCAGCGTCACGAAGTCCACGCCGTCCTCTGCGTGGAGACGAATCACATCCACGAAATCCTTTGCGGTCAATGT
The DNA here is from genome assembly GCA_050872185.1 of Mogibacterium sp. Classification (GTDB taxonomy): domain Bacteria; phylum Bacillota; class Clostridia; order Peptostreptococcales; family Anaerovoracaceae; genus Mogibacterium_A. Next base: position 17,262 of record JBNMGJ010000009.1, on the reverse strand, counting down.
GGCCAGATCCCGTTGATAGTGAATCACACTGTCGTATACTGGAACGGTTCCAATCATCACCGGGCACTCGTGGGTCAGCTTCTGCCGGAATGGCTGGGTGTTTCCGTGGCTGGACAGGTCCATGATGGCCTCTGCCCCCAGATTCACTGCACTCATCACCTTCTGCATCTCGATATCGTAATCCTTACAGTCTCTGGATACGCCCAGGTTCACATTGATCTTAGTGCGAAGCATGCTTCCCACGCCTTCTGCCGACAGACACTCATGCTTCTTGTTCGCTGGAATCGCAACCTTTCCCTCTGCAACAAGATTCATCAGCGCCTGGACATCCATGTGTTCCTTCTCTGCAACGGTGCGAATCTGATCCGTAACAATTCCCTTCCGTGCAGCATCCATCTGTGTCGTATAATTGTTCATCTGAAATTCCTCCTTTTCCTGCGGCTTCGCCGCTTCATCGAACAATTTTTTCTACTGCGACAGAAAGTGGTGCTCCCGATCTGCCGCACGCAATAAAAAAACGGATTACCTGAATCCAGATAATCCGCATGAAGTACTTCTATTTCCCTACGTTGGCATTATCCAAATCAGGTTACGGGTCGAAGCTCTTACTTCCTCTCAGCCGGACTCACCAGCTCCCCTTTGTCGATTTCTATTACTCCTCTATTGTATCATTTCCGAAGAAAGTGTCAATCCCGAATTACTCTCGGTCTTCTTTGACAATCTCCAGTCCCACCACCATGGCCATGCCAATCACACAGGCAATCCAGTGGAAGTGGGATAGATCCATGGCCGCCATAGACACTTCCAATGTGGTAGGCCCCTGCATAATCGCGTAAAAGGATCCTATCATCATGCCTAGAATTCCGTATATGGCTTGGGGCCGGAATTTCTCTAGACAGATGCGAATTCCTTTTACCACCGTCACCGCACCGGCGAGAACACCGCAGCCGAAGAAGAGAAGAGCCGGAAGATAAGCGAAGCGAAGACTTAGCAGACCGCGAACCGCTGTAATCACCGGAATGTAGGCCCCGAAGATCAGGAGCAAGGTGGAACCGGAAATTCCCGGAAGGAACATGGCGGAGATAGCAATCATTCCGATAAAGAAGAGCTTCAGTCCCGTCAGCAAGTGGAACTGGCTGAGATCCATGGAGGATTGCCCCACACTTCCGTTCAGCATCGTAATTCCCACCACGAGAATAATGCCCATCACGAGAAAGGGAACTCCTTTTCGGCGCTCTTGGATACTTTCCGCTTCGGAGTGGATAATCAGCGGAATGGATCCGGCAATGAACCCGATGAAAAGGGAGCTCACTGTGTAGATGTGACTCTGGAACAGAGCCGAAAGCACCATCACCGCTAGGGCCATTCCCACAATCCAGCCGAGACCTAACTTTCCAAGATACCGAAGCCCCGCTTTCTTCTCTTCTATTTTTCCGAACACCAGCTGATGAATGGATCCAATGAACCGATCGTAGAATCCCATGATGAATGCCACGGTTCCCCCAGACACTCCCGGCACGCTGTCCGCCAGGGCCATTAGAAACCCGCCAAAACTTTCCTGTAACATAAGTAATACCTCCCGTCTGCTTTGATGGGACTATGTTACCAGTCCGGGTTAAACATACGAGAGGTACTTTCTTAACAGAAGTTAAACATTGCATCAATTCTATACGAACACCAACATCAGCGTTCCCGCCACAATAGAGACTAAGCCCGCCGCCGACTTCCGGGACAGCTTCTCATGGAATACCACATAGGAGAAGAGAATGGTCACCAGAATGCTCAGCTTGTCAATGGGAACCACCACGCTGGCTGGTCCTTCCTGCAAAGCTCGGTAATAGAACAACCAGGAAATTCCTGTGGCCAATCCGGATAGCAGGATAAAAACAAGTTCGTTTCGATCCGTCTCCCGGACCTTCCCAGCTTTCCCCGTCACGCCTACCATCAGCCACGCCATCAGGAGGACCACGGTAGTCCGGATGGCGGTACCCAGATTAGACTCTACGCTCTCGATACCCACTTTCCCAAGAATGGCGGTCAAGCTGGCGAACACGGCGGAAAGCACCGCATACACCATCCAGCTTTTCTTCTCTTCTTTCGGTTGCTCCCCTTCTTTCCGGGTAATCATCAGCATGGTACCGGCACCAATCAACACTACCGCCACGCACTTCAGCAGGCTCACTCCTTCTCCTAGGAATATCAATGCCAGGAGAATGGTCAATACCGTGCTGGATTTGTCGATGGGAACCACCTTGTTCACATCCCCGTTCTGCAAGGCATGGAAATAGCAGAGCCAAGAAGCTCCCGTGGCCAGACCGGACAGAATCAGAAACAGCATCGTCCTTCCATCAATCGCTGTAATCCCACTTCCACTCCCGGTGATCAGCACCATAATCCAGGAAAAAATCAGAATCACTAGGGTACGAATGGCCGTGGCTACGTCCGAATCCGTGTTTCGTATTCCGCATTTCGCCAGAATCGAGGTGATTCCCGCAAAGAACGAAGACCCCACTGCATATAATAACCACATTTGATTGCTCCTTCTTCTCTTATTTGTTCATCGCTTACTTATTCAGCCGGTATCCGGCCCCCCATACGGTTTCCAGGATTTCCGGATTTCGGCTGTCGTCTTCGATTTTCTCCCGGATTCGGTTGATGTGCACCATCACCGTGGCACTGTCGCCTACGTAATCGTATCCCCAAATCCGTTCGAACAGCTCTTCTTTCGAGTACACCTTGTTGGGATTCTGTGCCAGGAATTTGAGAAGTTCAAACTCTCGGTTGGGGAATTTGATCTCGCGTTCGCCTTTGAATACTTTCCAGTTGTCCACCTGGATTCGAAGATCCTTGATTCGGATTTCTTCCGCCTCTGTCTCTTCCCCCTTCTCTCCTTTGCCCGAAAGGCGCTGGTACTGCCGAATGTTGGCATGGACTCGGGCTACTAATTCCGCTGGATCAAAGGGTTTCGAAATGTAATCGTCGGCCCCTAGACCCAGTCCTCGGATTTTGTCCAATGACTCCGTCCGGGCCGTCACCATCAGAATGGGAATATCCAGATTCTCCCGGATGTCTTTGCAGACATCGTAGCCGCTTTTACCGGGAAGCATCAGGTCCAGAAGAATCAAGTCAAAATCTTCCTTCTGAAGCACCTCCGCTACTTGATTTCCATCTTCTACCGTTACCGTCTCGTATCCCGTCGTGTGGAGGTACGCTTCCTCAATCATCTGGATGTCTTCATCGTCTTCCACAATCAGCACCCGTCTATTCTCTGCCATCGTATTCCTCCTTTCTCGGAAATTCCAGGTGTACCACCAGACCGGAGTTGTTCTCCGCCCAGACCTTTCCATCCATGGCTTCCATCAGATTACGGACAATGTACAAACCTAGTCCGCTGCCTTCTCTTCGGTTCCGAGACTCATCCCCTCGGAAGAACTCGTCGAAAATACGGGGAAGCTTCTCCTCCGGAACGCCCTTTCCGTTATCCGCCAGAATAATTTCGACTTGGTCCCCTCGCTGGCACAGGGAGATGTCCATCTGAAGAGGTGAAGCCTCGCTGTATTTCCGGCTATTTTCGATGAGATTGTCCAGAATCCGCTGCAGGGCTTCCGGATCCAGGGAAAGCATTACCGAGGTTTCCGGAATGGATTGCCGGAAAGCAACTTCATCTCCCTCTAGCGTCTGTTCTTTCCCCTTCATATACTCGGTAAGCCATCCAGACAAATCCATTTCTTTCCTATGGAGTGGCATGTTCCCCGTCTCTAGTTTCGACAGATAGAACAGCTGATTGAGAAGCGCATCCATATCTCCCGTTCTTCGGTAGGCCGTCTCTAGGAACTTCTTCTGGCTAGATTCTTCCTGAACCACCCCATCCAGAATTCCTTTGATGGATCCACGGATAGCCGTTAGCGGTGTCCGTAAGTCGTGAGAAATTCCTGCAATCATTTCGGTCCGTGCCTTCTCATACTTCCGGTTGGTTTCCTGCTCCTCCCGCAAGTGCACCTGCATGGCGTTGAAGGCATCGCAAATCTCTTCGAACTCCGCATCTCCTCGGTAATTAATCCGCTGGGACAAGTCGTTCTCTCGGATGCGTCTGGCTCCCTTCCCCAGTTCATCTAAGGGTTTCATAATTTTTCGCGTCAACCACCTTGTGAAAAGCTGACTCACCATAATCCACACCAGGATGCAGGCCACCACATCTCCTGCCACCAGAAGATAGAAGGCCTTCTGGTGCATCATCCAACCCTTAACTAAGTGTTCCACGCTGGAGGACGTGGTGGCCACCGCCAGCGCCTCCTGCCAATTATGCTCAATGGTCTCCCAGTAGATTTTAATCACTCCGATGTTAATCGCTCCGATTATGGCCAGCGTGGCCAATATCATGAATGCATTCGTTAGAAAAATCCGCTTCCGCACTGTCATCGATTCGAACATCTTCCCCTCCTCTGATTTCAAAACAGGGAAGACAGCACTGCCATCTTCCCTATCCTCATTCATCTGATTCTATTGTACTCCAGAGATTTAAAATCCGAGACAGATATTTCTAAACTTTTTCTAAACAATTCCATTATGAGGTTCAGATTGCAAAAGTTAGTCGTTTCCCACAATCTGAAGTTCCTTCGGATACTTCGTCAGCACCTCACATCCATTCTCGGTGACAATCACAAGATCCTCAATGCGGACCCCCACATCTCCTGGAATGTAGATTCCCGGTTCGATGGAGAAGCACATTCCTGGCTTGGCAATCAGCTCACAGGAGGGACTAGCTTCCGGCGGTTCGTGTACCGTCATTCACGCACCATGTCCGGTTCGGGTAATGAAATACTCCCCGTATCCTGCATCGGTAATCACCTTCCGAGCGGCGGCATCCACTTCGCACATCTTCACCCCCGGATGTACGGAATCAATGGCCGCTTGCTGAGCTGCTTTTACCGTCTCATAGATCTTGGCATGCTCCTCGCTGCATCTCTTGTAGAACACAGTCCGGGTCATATCGCACCAGTAATTATTGATGGGCGCCCACAGGTCAAAGAGCACCGCATCCCCTTCCTGCAGCTTCTCGCCGGCCACCGCCCCGTGGTGGGGCTCCGCCGCATTCTTTCCATAGCAGACGTACTGAAGCTGAATGTCCTTGGTTGCCCCCTGGTCTTCAAAGAACTGTTCGATCATGTCAGACAATGTCTTCTCATCCCGGTCCGGATGGATGTGTTCAATTCCGTAAGCCACCGCTCGGTCATTGATTCCGGCAGCATGGCGGAGGGCTTCCTTCTCTGCCTCATCCTTGATGGATTTGCAGATGTCCACCGGATTGGAACCCAGCACCGGAATCAGGTCCTCCCGCTCCATCAGGACCGAAATGGTGTGCTTCGAAGCCCAGTTCTTATCGAAGCCCACCTTCCCTGGAGAAAGCTCCGCAGCAATCATCTGGTAGGGATTCTCCCCATCAGAATAGTAATGCATCACCATTCCTTCCATGGGGTCAAAGCAGAACAAGCGGTTCATAAAGGCGTGAATCTCCCCATTCTCCTTGAGAAGCAGCGCCCCGCACCGTTCCATGGGTTCCACCTTCCGGTCCGTTAGCCATAGAACCGCTGGGTCATCGGCGATAATAATCTGGGATAACCCCTCTCGTTTCATTTCCTGAATGACGCGGTCCACGCGTTCTTGATGTAGCATGATTTCACCTCCGAGATATACGCAAGAATCCCTATAAGCCTCTAATTATACTCAAATAGTCCTGTCTCTGGTCAACATACGATAACTCATGACTATTCTCCCTGCAGAATTGCGCGTAAATCACGAAATGTATTTTCAATAGGTGCAACACGATTACTTTGAACATCCTCTTCCGCCTCTGCAAGAATTTCCAGTAATTCCAAACGGGCTTTCATTCGCTTATACTCTTCATAGGAAATCGATACAGTATCTCCCCTTCCATTCACTGTGATGATAACCGCCTCTTTTTCCTCGCGGCATTGTCTCGATATATCACTGTAATGATTTCGTAAATCAGCCGAAGGCCGTATAGTTTCTTGTAATGGAATCATATTCTCACCTCCGATTAGTATAGGCAAATCATATCATCATTTGCCTATAGAAGCAATTTCTTTTATTCACATCGCAGCCGGAACACTTAGGTTCACGAAGGACGCCCGGTTTTCCTCAGAGATTCGTGAACTCTCGCCTGACGCAAGGCCGGCTGGGCCCCTTAAGTTCACGAAGGACACCGGATTTCCCTCGGAGATTCGTGAACTCTAGCCCATCGCAGGGCCGGCCGAGGCCCCCTGGTTCACGAAGGACGCCCGGTTTTTCCCTGAGATTCGTGAACTCTAGCCTTCCGCAGGCCCGGCTGGGGCCCTTTGGTTCACGAAGGAAGGCCGGTTTTCCTCGGAGATTCGTGAACTCTCGCCCGGCGCAGGGCCGACTGCTGAGAAATCCGAAACAAATAAGGTCAGTGCACCTCCTTCATGCACTGACCCTGCGGTAAAAGTAGCTTTCTTTATTTCATATTCACCGTAATATTCCCCGTGTTCAGGACTTCATTCATGTCATCATCAAAGAGATATACGGTGAATTCCAGCTTCTTCACTTCATCGATACTCTTGATGCTGGTATCGCCATATCCCACCACGAATGCGCCATTCTTCTTCTTTCCCGAGGCGATTTCCACCGGTGCTGCGGACATGATGGTGACGCCTTCGTCATTCAAATAGCCATCATCCACCGATACCATCACCTTCTTGTCGGATTTGTTTTCAATGTCCAAATAGAGTGCGAAGGATGTCATCTCGTCGGTATCTTCCCACTGATCCTCAAATCCCGCCATGGAAATTTTGAAATTGTCATCGGAATACAGCACGGTGTCCTTCTTTTCTTTAGACTGCTCGGCCTGAGATGAAGAGGACGAATCATCATCACTCACATCGTCGCCGCCCATGAAGAGGGATCCGATAGAGAATAGCACCACCAGCACCACAACTGGAATCAGGCACCCCATCTTTTTGCTGGATTTCCTGTTCTTTGTCGTGGACTTCTTCTGTCCCCTTGATGATTTCCGTTTCCCATCATCCGAATCTACTGTCACTACCGGTGTCGCTTGCGGCACCGTATTTCCCGCTGTGGTAAAAGTACTTGACGTACTTGCTACACTTGGCGTGTGCGGTGCATTCGGCGTCGCCGGTGTCGATGGCGTCGCCTGCGGTGCCTGGGCTGCCGAAGTTCCCTGTCCCGAAAACGACATGGTATACGTCGGAATGTGCTGCTGCCCGTCTGCATATTCTATGCCCAGCTTTCCGCTCATCTTGATTCCCGCCTTCAGTACCACCACTTCGTTCGGATCATTTACCACCACACTGAAAGATGTGTCCGACATCCTGTTCATTCGCATTTTGGCTTTGAATTCGAGAAGGTAAGTTCCCACATTCGCATCGAACTGCAGTGTTCCCCCGTTCTTCAGTTCTCCCACGTACTGATCCATCAGATAGACATCAAAACTGCACAATGCACTCGCCGCGCTAGATTTTCTCTGAATAATAATTTTGGCCATTTCATTTCCTCTTTCTCAATATAAGTTCTCGCTTTTACCTGGAACCCATCTGAATTCCAGAACCTATATTGATTATATCGGAATGAAATGACCAATAGATTCGCTGTCAGCGAAGAAATGTATCTAATTCAAGACCACACTGCCGCACCTGGAATGAGCACAACTTACAGATTGTATGTTGGAACATGCGGCAAATTGTCCGCATACTGTACCACAAAATGTCCAGAATAATCGAATTTTGTTTTCACCTTGACGATTTCTCCCGGTTCATTGACCACCACACTAAAACAGGTTTCCTCCACACTACCTGCTGTCAAATTTCCCATTATTCCATCTCTTCGTGGCTTGAAGGTCAGAAGAAACGTTCCCACTGCCTCCACATTAACTGTTAACGCTGTTCCTGTTTTCAGAATTCCCAGATACTGATTCATCAGGTAGACGTCAAAATCGCAAAACGCGCCGCTAGTCTGCTTTCCTCTTTGAACAATAATCTGCTCCGGTTTCGCCTTCGCGGCTGCAGGCGCATTTGCACTTCCCGATGTAGCGGATTCTTCCGCCTCAGGAGCCGCTGCCTTCTCTTCCGGCTTCGGCATCTCCAGCGCCGCTCCGCAGTACTCGCACACTCCCGTGTCCCCTGCAATTCGGTTCTCCGCACCGCAGCACGGGCAGATAACGACCTGTGTATTCTCTTCTTCTGTAAAAGTATTCTCTTCTTTCGACTCTGGAACTTCCGGTTCCTCCGTGTTTTTCGTTGATTTAATCAACATCTTCAATTCATCGTCGATATAGTATTCCGACCACAGTCCCTTATTCTGCAAATTCTGGATATCCTTCTTCACCTCATCGTAAGACTTTCCCGTGGTGTCCACAATTCTGTTCAAATCCGTGACCTCGTTATCACCGATGAGTTTCTTATAATTCACCCGTTTATTAATCCTAATGTTAACCTTCTCTCCCATAACCTTTGCCCCCAATATCCAGAGACCTAGTCCAATAAGTAAGAAAATTACGGTGACTTCGAAATTTCCATTTCCGAATGTATCTGTTAAGCAAACAAGAAGGCCCATCGCTGTCATTACAAACGAACCTACCGCCATCACCTTAAGCACAATGCTAAGAACCTTTCTGGCCATATCCATTTCCTCCATTCTCCTTTCCACTAATAACTTCCCCGTTTCGTTCCCGCCACCTTGACGGAACGAATATCAATCCTGTTCCGAATCCTTCGAATCGCTTCATGTGCCCCCGCTTCCTGACCCTCAATCATCCGGTCTACATCATCCAGCCGCTGCAGGATCTCCACTTCATCCTTCGTCAACACGGTGTCATCGGAATATCGAAGGGCTTCTGCCACATCTGATAGCTCCTTCCCATACTCCGTGTCCGCATATTCCAGTCGCATGCTTTCGGCCTTTTCCAGGATGAGTTGCATTCCGCTCTTCGCCTTATCTAGCTTGCGATTCGCCTGTTCCACGTGCTCACCACTGTAGAGCAGCCCCATATCCGCCACCGTCAGAACGCACAACGCCAGCACGTTCAGCAGAATATAGCGCACCCACAGCATCGGAAGAACCCGAACAAAAACCACCGATGTTGCAATCACGAATCCCACATGAATCAGACTGGTGGTCAAGTTGGCCACACCGAAAATCGACCGGCGGAAGAAATATGCTTTTACCGTTCCTATCACCTCCGCCAGGAGCAGGAACAACAGGGAAACCCACCGAATTGGAATCGTCCACGGAGAATGGAATGTCAGCAAGTAGAACAGTACTGTTGCCAAATTAGCTAGGAGTCCGCAGGTAATTCCGATATTTCGTACTTTGTTCGACATTGAAAGCTCCTTTCTATTCCACGCCGGTTCCGCATTCCGGACAGAACTTCACGTTCCCCAGAAGAGTTGCCCCGCAGTTCCGGCAGACTTTAACCAGCGAATGCCCGCATTCTGGGCAGAATTTCCAGTTTTCATTGACCGGACTTCCGCAATTCGGGCAATTGACTGGGACATTCTCTCCGCATTCCGGGCAAGCGGTGGCCCCATCGGGAAGATCCGCACCGCACTTCTGGCACGGATGATAGCGTTTGCCACACTCCGGGCAGAACTTCACATCCCCACGAAGACGGGCCCCACAGGATGCGCAGTGAATCTCGGGAGATTTCTTTCCCGTCGGCTGGGCCTTCTCTTTCGACTCCTTGTTCTCGATATCCAGATTCTTGGAAATTCCACCGAATTGCTGTCCAATGGCGCCGCCCATACCGGCACCCATGCCGAGACCGATTCCGGCGCCCAGCATGTCTCCATGCATCGAACCGGGATTCGTGGCAGCCCCTTCCAAGGTATCGAAGGATCGTTCCTGCTGATAGTTGTAGCCCACAATCTCCATCTCGGCTTTCTTCGCCAGTGCATCCTTGAGTTGACGAACCCCCGAGTCATCCTCCGGAACGTTGATGTCGTTGACGAAGAAATTCACCAGCCGAATTCCATACTCGTCAAAGGTAGGGGTTAGTTTTCCCTCCAAGAAAGAAGAAATCTCGTCCAGATAGGCGTTGATTTCCAGAATGCTGACGCCCTTCTTAACCAGATAAGAGGAAATCGCATCCTTGGACCGGGTAAGGTAGACCCCTCGGAAATATTTAACTAGCGTTGCCTTGTCAAACCGCGGCAGGGTGCCGATGAGCTTGAGCAAGAATTTCTTGGACTCCTCAACCTTGACCCCGAATTGACCGTAGGCCCGAACCGGCACGAAAATCTTATATTTCGGATCCTGTAATTGAATGGGCGTCGGGGTTCCCCATTTGACATTCAGCGAAAAAACCTTGTTGATGAACCATACCTCCGCCTTGAAGGGCGACTGCCCGCCAAAGGGCAGGTTCACAATGTTGTTCAGAATCGGAATGTTGGCCGTATCCAGCACATGCCTCCCGGGACCGAACACATCACAGATCTGTCCCCCCTTAACCAGAATCGCCTCCTGGGATTCATTTACAATCAGCTGGGTCCAAGTGCTCAGCTCCGTTCCCGGATATTTCCACGCGAACACATCAGGATTTCCATCATATTTCACCACATCAATAATTGCCATTGTTCTTTCCTCCTCCATCCTTCCTTACATTATACTGGAAACGAAACCCCAATATTTTCGCTGGCAGCGTAAAAAAAGAAACCCCTCGGTCATCTGTGACCGAGAGGCTCCGCCTACTCTCTTCCTACCGGAAGCTGAAATCAAACTTCATCTCCAGCATGGTAAATAGCTTGTGGATGGTCTCCGAAGCAATCGTTTCCATATCCAGATTCAGTACGAAAGCGATAATCTTCTTCTGTTCCTCTTCTGGAACTCGATATACCCGGAGTGATGCCTCCAGGAACCGCTGCAGTTTCCGCTCAAAGGGGAAGTGGATATCGCATTTCCGCGCCATATAGTTACGCATCAGCCCTGCCGTTCCAATATCCAACTCGTAGAAATCGCTTTCCAAGTACTCTGGGAAATTCTCCCCAAAAATTTGTTTCAATTCCGCTGCGGTCTGAATATTAATGTATTCCGCTATATCCGGAATCGTATATGCAACGATGTAGATTTCCCGAAGGTTCTCATTCAGCTCCGTCAGCGTCAGCTGCAGTGCAGTTTCCACTGCGTAAGCGTAGACCGGTGGAAGTTCCTCCCCCGCAATACTCCGGGCCATCTGGAACTGCCCTCCGAACATACTCTGCACCAACTCCAGCAGAATGGAATCCTTGGTGGGAAACTGATTCTGGTAACTTCCCCGGGTGATGCCCGCTTCCTTCACGATTTGACTCACCGTGGTGTCCTTGTACCCCTGCTTTAGGAATAGCCGCACACACACGGACAAAATTTTTCTTCTCGTCTCCAGTCCGTCTTTTCTCATAATAACTCTCCCCTTGGTCCATTAGAATTCGTTGAAATTAGAATTGGGCTTTCAACATTTCTGCCACTCCAACATCTGCCGGAAGCCAATCCACAGTGTTCAGTTCATCACGAGACAACCAACATGCCGCCTCGTGTTCCTTGAGAACCAGTTTCCCGCTCAAAAGTTCACAGATAAAACAATGCATCGTCAGATGGAACTTCGGGTAGTCGTATTCCACTGTTTCTAATAGTCTGTCTACACGGATTTCCGCATCCAGCTCCTCACGGATTTCACGCACCAGAGCTTCTTCTCGAGATTCTCCCGGTTCCATCTTGCCTCCTGGAAATTCCCAGCCGTCTTTGAACTCCCCATATCCTCGCTGGGTAGCGAAAACCTTTCCGTCCCGGATAATGACCGCCGCTACCACTTCGATTCTTTTCATCAGTCTATGCCTCCCCATTAATCGGGCTCTGAAGATATCTCAGAATATCCTCTCTCACCGCATTCTTCATCCGCATAGTAACCTTCGAAATTACCTGTTCCTTTCCGCGATTATCCAGCTTGCTGCTGTCGTACTGGTCGGTAATATCAAACTGTCCCATGTAATAGAAATTCTTCTCTGCATCACTTTTCTTCACGAAAAGGTGTTTCCGCTGTGCATTATTCACATCGTTCATATATTTACTGTGGATTCCACACCCAATCTTTGAATCCCACTTGAAAACCACATCACTGACGAATTCATCCGCATAGTCCGGCTTGCCTTCCACGAACTGTCGATCATCTTCTTCGGCCAACACCTTGTGATACGTAACAAATAGGAACACATCATCGCCAAAACGTTTCATTCCATACATGGTAGATGAATAATCCCTACCGGCATCCATCAGGAAGCTGACATCTCGGCGGGTGTACTTTTCATACAATACGAATCGCTCTCCACTCATCTCATAATGTTCCTTGTAACGAGCAAGACCCACGTCAATTATATCATTAATTTGCTTTCGAAACTCTGTATTTCTAAGACGTTCTTCGTACCCTTTCACTCTGCGAAGCACTCCAGTTTCATCCTGCCTCAAAATATCTATCACCGCATATTTCTTCTCTTCTTCGTCTTTGACAACGAATTTTCCCCCAAGCACATCGGCATAGTACTGAATTCTTGACGGCGACGCATCGTAATGATATTTCTCCTAGAGTTTTTCGGACAATTCCTCCGGTCGTATAGAATCACCTTCCATCAACTCTCTTAGAATCTCCAACTCACAGGGCCGCACGCCGCTGAGAACCGTTCGAGACAGGTATTCCAAGGTCAAGTCATCTTGCTCGCTTAACGCCACAGTAAAATCAGGTTCCACCGTCTCCAAGAACCGATAATAGGACTTGTACTGACGAACAATCAATAGCGGATCAATTTCCTTGTTGACATAGAAGTCGTACAGATACGGGATTCTTCCCAAACGATTCTTTAGATTCGCATACCCTTCCCGAATGATTGTGTTAATTCCTTTGATACCATCAATGGATTCGAAGATTCGCCCCTTCGCAATCTCATCAAAATGAATCGTCGAAGCCCCCGGAATTGTGTTGTTTCCGCTGATTACGTATTTTCGAATGGTATCCGCATTGTAAGTTCTGTCTCCAGAAAGAGCTACCGGAATCATGAAATTCTTGTTGTAATTCCCGATGAAATCCAGGATCACCACGTACTCTTTTCCAGTTGCTTTCCGAAGTCCTCTTCCCAACTGCTGAATGAACACAATGGGGGACTGGGTCGGCCGAAGCATGATGACTTGATTCACCTCCACAATGTCCACACCCTCATTCAGAATCTCTACCGAGAAGATATAATCCAAAGGAGTTCGTTCATCGGTGGCATCTTTCTCATCCATCGCCAATCGTTCAAAAGCATCCTGCCGTTCTTCTTCATTGGCACTTCCGTTCAATGCCAGAGTCCGATATCCTCGTTGATTGAATTTCCGGGACAGTTCCTCTGATTCATCAATCCGACTGCAGAACACCAGACCCTTCACCCGGTCTCCACTGTATCCATAATATTCCGCTTGCTCCAGAATATGAGAAACTCTTTCTTCCCCAGTAAGCATCCGAAAATACTCCGGCGTTAGTTTCTTCCGAGAACTTTCTTTCTCATCCACTGCGGATATTTCCGTAATTCCAAAGTAATGGAAAGGACACAGCAAGTTGTTCTCCATCGCTTGCTGAAGCCGAATTTCCAACGCAATCTGATGATTGAATATATCGTAGATATTCTTTCCGTCTTTGGCATCATCCATCTTATCCGGCGTTGCCGTCATTCCCAGAAATAACTTCGGTTCAAAATAGTTCATCACCTTCTGGTAAGTTCCTGCACTACTGTGGTGGGCTTCGTCTAGAATAATACAGTCGAAGGCATCCTTATCAAACTGGAACAGATGGGTATCTCGATTCAATGTTTGCACGGTGGCAAAAATATAATCGCAATCGTAATCGCTGTGTCCGGCTCCCACAAGACCCATGGACATACGCTGGTCGAATACCATCTGGTAAGATTTCAAGCTCTGTCTCGCAAGTTGACCACGGTGGACCAGAAACAGGACTCGTTTGAAACCGCATTCTCTCATGGCAAACGCCGATGCATAGGTCTTTCCCGTTCCAGTAGAGGAAATCAAGAGCACCCGGTCTTCTCCTGCTGCAATCATCCTCTTCAGATTAACGATAAATTCTTCCTGCATGGAATTTGGTTTTAGCGTATATTTCTGAAGAGACACAGGATTTTCCTGTGCAGCGATCGCCCGCTGTTTCTTAATAATGTTATACCGTTCCTGGTATGTTTCGTAGAAATCATCGAAAGATACCGAATACTCCGAATCCCACAGCATGTTGAATTCTTCCAGGATATCCTGGGCCACTTCCCCTTGCTCCGTGGAGATGATTCGCGTATTCCATTCGATGTTACTGGTAAGCGCAGTCCTCGTTAAATTGGAGCTTCCAGTTATAATCCGGTAGGTCTCGTCCTTACGGAAAATATATCCCTTCGTGTGAAAACCTGATCCCGCTGCTTCTGAATCGAACATTCTCAGCTCAATGTTGTGGAGCTCACTTAATTTCTTCAGCGCCTTCGGCTCACTGAAATTCAAATAATTCGTCGTCAGAATTTTCCCCGGAATGCCCTTTTTCTCCAGTTCCTTTAGCGCTAACAGCAACGGAGTAATTCCTCCCATGGTGACAAAGGCCACACTAATCTGGAATTCCTCACACCGAAGCAATTCGTCTTCAATAGAAGATATTACTTTCTTCCCTTGCTCCGGCCGATTAGATATAAAGGAAGGCTTGTACTCTGCATTCGCCGCCAGATTTCCGTCCACGTATGCAGTTTCAAAGCCTTCTCTTAATTCGTTGATTCTATTAATCATTCAGACTTCTCCTTGGTCTGTGCTCTTTCTTGCAACCATCCCTTATTATAGCTTCTTATCTAAAGGGTAAAGACAAACAGAGTTTTTGTCAAGCCGGATTTCTCTGCACAGCGACAGCTTCTTTTACCGGTTCATCTCCCGCATTCAAAACGGATGACCCTCTCGCAGTGGTCATCCGTCTATGATTTATTTGCTCTTGTTCTCAATTCGCTTGGATTCTTCTCGTTCAATTTGTTTGATGCTCTTCTCTGGAGTAGGCAAGTCCTCTGGCATTGCTCTATTCTGGAATATGGCATAATCAACAGACTCTACACTCCAGCCATCTGTGCAGCTTCCGCCAGAGATTTATTGTGTTGCCCCACTACAATGACTTCCTTGCGTGGATCTCCATTCATGACAATGAGATAGCAGGCATAGCGAGTAAGCATGAAATCTTCAACCTCACGCTCTGCACCACTACCCAGGGTTACCATTTTGCCAACGTTGGCAAAATGGTCCTCAATTTCGTAGCCACTATAGTACTATCGCCATTATACATTGAATTCCACCTCTACCAGATATACCTTTTCCGTTTCCATATCACACTCTTCTCTAATCTTATCCGCAGTGGATGGGATAGGAAGTTCCTCGCCATCTTCTATCATACACTGGCCCACTAGACGTATCGCATCTTTTGCCATGTACATTGCATCATCCAGGTCTTTGCCTTCTGTATTGATTTCAAAATCCGGTACAAATACGATTAGCATGTCGGAGGTTGTTGACTTCGTAATCACTATTGGATATGTCCGCTTACTCAATTCTAAAATTCTGAGATCACTCTCTGCAATTTCTTCTGCCGTTAAAAAAGAATCCACAAAGGCTAACGCATCCCTTCCAAGTGGAGATATCTCCTTATCATTTCTCATAAAATCCCCCTCCTCGTAATTCATCTCTTTGATTTTGTGTTTCAATAATATTGAGATATCCTTACTTAAATCATCTAATTATTTTATATCTCGCATATTTACCTCCACAAAGCAATTCTAACTTCCCCTCTTTTTGTAATTTCTTGATTAAAGCATATGCCTGTGTTGGTGTTATCTTAAGTAGATTCGCAACATCACGTTTTGTAATAATTCCATCCTGTGTATCGGCGAGTTTCATAATCAGTTCAGGGTAACGAATGCTGTCAATATCGGTCTGACGTACATACTGGATAGTTTCCTTGTTCTCGCGATAAATTTTTGCTCCCAGAATAAAAGACCGGTTTTTTCCACGTCCAGATGCTTCAACAAGTCCTTGCTCGATAAGATCCTCAATAGCAGATCTAACTTTATTTTCACTGAGATTCGTAATGTCTATAATACGATCCAGTGTAACGCGTCTTTCCATATTCATGACTGAAAGAATCATAAGAGTATAAATGGACAATGTTTTACCCTGTCGATTCTGTTCATCTGCTACAAACTTTGCAAACGGTAAATCCGCCTTTGCTCTCTGAATAAACAATTTAACTGTTCGGCTGGTGGATTCGCTGTAGTCTGGCCAGGGTCTACCAAAAATAATAGAGCCTTCAAATATTCTATCTATTCCGCGACCGGTCTTCTCTGCAAGGCCTATTCGTTTCATCGCATCAGCCAAAACAGGATTTCTTCCATGAGGCTCTACTGTCAGGAGATTTTTCAGATTCACTCCGTCAATAAACCCTCCAGGATTGCTAATACTAAGTCCTTCATCATCTATCAATACTCGAACACTACCTAATATTGTATAATCCCTATGACAGAAAGCATTCACCAAGCCTTCTCGAAATGCAGACCAGTCAAATTCTGGAATAGGAATTCGGAAAAGGCCATATTCTGTCTCGCGTTCCGGATTCCATGCCTTAAGATAGGTCTCATAATTCTCAAATAATTCCAATAACGGCTTGCTATTTTCTTCATTAATTCTCACCGCAGTTCCCTCAAGAACCTGAAAAACGGACTTTGCAGTTGGCATCAATTCGGCAATTCGTTCTTCTTTTCCTATAAGCAACATTCCAGTAACTGTAGGTGCATAATGATTCCCTATCTGAGTGATAAAGTGTAGCGCAATGTCCAATTCTTCATCTGATAAAGCAAGCAGGTTTTTCTCGCCACCCTGACGATTTTGAATAATCCGACGTAATCTCACCCTCTGATTAGGATCAAGATCATCCATTGTTGCACCTGGCAAAGGTTGAGCTGAGAAATCCAGCATTCCAAGTTCGGCCATACGTGAAGGTATTTCATATGGGTACATTGGTATTACCTCTGGGGTACCATCCAATTTCATGCGTCTTCTCAAGATTTTTCCCGTTGAAGTTGCTATTATCCCTCTGCTTCTTGGGACCTCAATTTTCAGAACATCTTTCTCCTCTTCATTCAGTATTTCTGCCCGAACAGCAATCGGCGGCACCGCATTATTGGCAATCAATGC
>JBNMGJ010000246.1:0-2358 GCA_050872185.1 Mogibacterium sp. | reverse complement strand
TCGCTGCTAAGGACGACAGATTCCAGAGTTATCTGACAGAAGGGCGAGCTTTCGGCCCCCACGGCAAGGATCTGGTCATCGCCAACAGCATCGAACACTACGACGATACCCTGTCCCGGGAACTGACTGAGAAAACGACCCATGCCAATATTGCGGTCCGGGATCTGGGATTCAAACCTTATATCGCCCCAGCCCTATCTTCGGCAGCCCTGTCCATCCTGCTAACCCTGCGGGGGGAGTGGCACTACGGTTCGCTGTACATGGGAAGTCTTTCCCGGGGTGCATTTCTTGGAATTAAGAACCGCCTCACCGAAGGCGGCTGGGAATGGGAAGACTTAGATCTTCCGAATGAACTGTTTGAAAGGATTCGAAACGCTTATGAAAACCTGTGTGAAATCCGATGAAGAGGAGCCCCGGGAACTTCTAATCATCCGCCCTATCTGTGAAATGCTGGGACGAACTCAGCGAATGGAACAAGTGCTGGGGGATGCCATCACCAAGCTGGAGAATGAGGGTATCCGGATTACCCTGGTGGAGAAAGTCTCCGAACTGGACGATATTCCCATGCCAGGAAAGAAAGTGATTTTCGCCATCTGCCTCTCAGAGGCAGGAATTAATCTGGAATACTATCGGCTGCTGGAAGCTTTCCGGCTCCACCCCCACTGTCTAGATGGCTCTGTGGGTGGAATCATCGTGGACGGAAACAGCGACCTGTACACCAAGGCGCTGGCTCGGCGCATGGCCTTCTCCGCCAACAACGCCGGCTGCACCTTCCCGGGAAAACCCCTGGTGGAGGCCACCGGCACCTTGGCCAACTTCCACGTTCTGAGCCAGATTACGGGAAAGCCGCCGGAAGAGGTCTACGCCATGCAGGTGGAAAATCTAATGCGAAAGGTTCTGGACTTCTCGCTGCCTTCGGTCTCATCATGCCCTGGAACCGACGATAGAATACGAGAACCCTTGCACATCGCCGCCATTCATTCCAGTTCTCGCAAAACCTCCAACACCATGCTTCTATGGGATATGATTCGAAAGAATCTTCCGGAGGATACCGTCATCGAAGAGGTTTCCCTTCGGAACGGCAGCGTCCAGGACTGCAGGGGTTGTGCCTTTGAGGCTTGTCGGCACTTCGGGGAGAAAGAAGACTGCTTTTACGGAGGGATTATGACGGAGAAAGTATTCCCCGCCATCCTTCAAAGCAATGCGGTAATGCTGATTTCCCCCAACTACAACGACGCCCTCAGCGCCAACCTGACCGCCATGGTCAACCGACTGACTGCCCTCTTCCGAACCCACGACTTCAGTCAGAAGCGGATATACAGTCTGGTGGTTTCCGGCTACAGCGGCGGTGATATCGTGGCGGAACAGATTTTGGGCGCCTTCAACTTCAATAAGAACTTCATCCTACCCAGCCGCTTCGCCATCACTGAGACGGCCAATGACCCTGGAGCAATTCTGGAGGTGCCAGGGATTAAGGAGAAGGCGAAGGCGTTCGCGGAGAGAATGTGGTAAATCTTTTGACATTCTTTGAGTATAATGATAATATGATGACATAAAGAGGGTGCTACCGATAGACGGTTAGCCTATAAAGTGATAAAAATAACCGCTTCTTTTTGGCTTATGTGGGCGGTTATTTTTGTGTGTTGCTGTCTTTTCCGAACAGATATCCGACACTAAAACAGGTTAGGCCGAAGCTCAATACTGCAATTAAATCGACTATGCTCATTGACATCCCCTCCTTTCCGCTGAATTCCATCCTAGAATTCATTGAAACCAGAGGGTCACGGTCCCTCTGATAGAAGGACTAACCGCCTACCGCTTAGGTAGCACCCTTGGGCTAATTATAGCAACCAACTATTGGGATTGCAATAAAAATGAACAGACGTTTTCTTTCGAAACGCCTGCTCATTTTTTTAATTCTTTATCTCGTCGTTATCTTCTTCACCTTGGACCACTTTGCAAAGTATGTGGCATTCCCGATTTTCTTGTAAGTACGAACTCGCACATAGTAGGTCTTCTTCTTTCCGAGCTTCTTCACCTTCTTGGTGTTGTGATTATATCCCTTGATGCGCTTGGTCTTCGCCTTGGTGAAGTTCTTAGAAGTGCTGTACTGCACCTGGTAGCCGGTGACCTGCGGTCCCTTTCGGAACCATTTCACGGTAAAAGATTTTCCGCCCTTCTTGAGCGACCGGATTTGCGTGGTCTTCGGGATGATGCGGAAGGCGGCCTTGACCGTGTTCTTTGCCCCGGTCTTTAGTTTGACGGAAACCGTGTAGGTTCCCACTTTCTTTCTTCCCTTCGGGTACTTGACCGTGTATTCCTTGGCCGGAATCACTTTGCCCTGGGCGTCCTTTACTT
>JBNMGJ010000098.1:0-6653 GCA_050872185.1 Mogibacterium sp. | reverse complement strand
GTGCAGAGCTTACGGGTGGTGGATGTGCTGGAATCTACATCGAAGCGGCGAGGACTTAATTTAACCGCAGAGGTTCGAGATGGAATCCTGAATCACAGCGGTTCGGATTTGCCGTGGACCTTGGAAGGACAGATCGTTCGGTACAGCGACCGCATTGCGTACATCAACCACGACATTGATGATGCGATTCGAAGTGGGGTTCTTCGAGAGGAAGAACTTCCGAGGGAGAATATCCAGGTTCTGGGGCAAAGCCACTCAAATCGAATCAACAATCTGATTGACGACATCGTGCACGCCAGCGAAGGAAAGGATCGAATTCAGTTAAGTGAACCTTTTCAGCAGGCCTTAGACGAACTTCGGACCTTCATGTTTCGGAATGTCTACGAAAGCGCAGAGGTGAAGCGGGAAGCGGACCTTAACAAGGTGGAGATGGTGATTACCCAGCTCTACGATTATTTCCTGGAACACGAGGAAAAGCTGCCGGAGCAGTACCGAAGAATTGCCCAAGAGGATGGAGTCCAAGAGGCGGTGAAGGATTATATATCTGGAATGACAGATCGGTATGCAGTCTCTCTTTATTCGGATTTGTTCGTCCCGAAGTTCTGGAAGGAACATTAGAAGACGCATAGATGAAAGGAAGGTGGATGACGCTGGATAGCAACTTTATCGACGAATTGAAGAATCGCGTGAATATCGTGGACGTCATCGGCCGGGAAGTTCAGCTGAAGAAAGCGGGCAGCAGTTACAAGGGCCTGTGTCCCTTCCATAGCGAGAAGACACCTTCTTTCAATGTGAATGAGGAACGTCAATTCTACCACTGCTTCGGCTGTGGCGAGAAGGGGGACGTCATCCGCTTTGTGGAGAAATACAACAATCTATCCTTCATGGAAGCGGTGGAGAAGCTTTGCGATGATTATGGAATTCGGATGCCTCAGGAGAAACGGGGGCCTCGAATTGACTATAATAAGTATTACGAGATTAACCGGAAGGCTGCAAGATTCTTTTACCGGAAGTTGACCACTGGGAGAAATCCGGGATATACATACATACGAAACCGGGGAATCAAGGACGAGACCATTGTCAAATTCGGCCTAGGCTACGCTCCGGACAGCTGGAGCGCTCTGCTGGATTATCTAACCGAAGAAGGTGTGTCCGCTCAGGATATGCTTCGGCTAGGGCTGATTCAGCAGGGGCGGAAAGGGTATTATGACAAGTTCCGGAACCGGGTGATATTCCCGATTATTAATACGTCGGGAAAGGTCATTGGATTCGGTGGCCGAGCACTGGGAGATATCAAACCAAAGTATCTCAATTCTTCGGAAAGCGATATTTTTCTGAAGAAAAATAACCTGTATGCACTGAATATCACGAAGAAGGATATTTCGTCGGAGGATCAAGTGTTGATGGTGGAGGGCTATATGGATGTTATTTCCCTCTACCAGAGCGGGGTGCGCAACGTGGTGGCTTCTCTGGGTACGGCGTTGACGGAGAATCAGGGACGGCTCATCAGCCGATACACGAAAAATGTGGTGCTTTCCTATGACGCGGATGGCGCGGGTATTAATGCAGCCATGCGAGGAATTGATATTATCCGGAAAGCAGATTGCAATGTACGGATTCTTCAAATCAACGATGGCAAAGACCCCGACGAATTTGTGCAGAAGAACGGGAAAGAAGCCTTCTTGAATTTAATTCAGAATGCAGTACCGGCCACCGATTTTCGGTTATCGGTTCTTCGGCGAGGATTTGATTTCTCTTCGGATCAGCAGGTGCTAGAGTACATCCGTCGGTGCGTTCCGGTGCTGGAAAGTCTGTCGCCGGTGGAGCAGGATATCTACATTCGAAAGTTGGCGGAGGAATTCGGACTGTCGGAATACGCCATCGCCAGTGAAATACGGGCGGATGGAGAGAAGAAATCTCAGGAACCGGTGCGCTATTCCGGGAACAGGAACCGAAGAGAGAAGAATAATAGCGTAGATTATCGATTGGATTTCTCATTCTTGATTCTGGCAATATCCAACCGAGACTACGTAGAACGAATGAAAAAAGACCATATCACTTTGATGACGGCGGTGGGGAATCGGATATTTTCCGTCATTGAACCGCTGGCGAAAGAAGATATGCCGGCCGGGGTTCTAGGAATAGACCCTAGGAGTATATATAATCAGCTGGATCCTGAAGAGGAAATCCGGCTACGGAATGCGATGAAAGTCATTCGGATTGGACCGGATGACGAAATATTCTATCAAGAATGTCTTTCATCCTATCAGAGAAATCGCAATCGGGAGAAGAAAGCGGAGCTGCAGAGCGAACTATCGACGGCAGAACGAATGGGTAACGAAGAGGAAGTGGCCCGGTTAGCGAAGGAACTGATGGATTTAAGTAGTAGAGAGAAGAACAGAAAGGCGAGGGGAATTTAATGGCAAAAACTTCAACTCCAAAAAAAGAAAAGTCCGTAGATGCTTTGGTGAAACAGGCGCAGAAGAACGGAAACGTTCTGACCGCGGAGGAGCTGGGCGACTACCTTTCCGAGCTGGACATCGGCAAAGAAGAGGTGGAAATGATCTACGATATTCTGGAGAAAATGGGAATTTCCATCGAAGATTCCAGAGAACCGAATTCGGATGAACTGCATGCAGATGATTCTGACGACAAGGAAGATGACGGCGTAGTTCTGACGAAGACCGGTGAAATCGACGTAGAAGCAACGGTTCCTAAGACACTTCCGACCGATGACCCGGTTCGCATGTATCTGAAGGAAATCGGAAAGGTTTCGCTACTGACAGCAGATGAGGAAAGAGAGTTGGCGATTCGCATGGAACAGGGCGATGAAGAGGCCAAGAAGAAGCTCTGCGAGAGCAACCTGAGACTGGTAGTCAGCATTGCAAAGAGATATCTGAACCGTGGCCTTTCTTTCCTGGACTTGATTCAGGAAGGAAACCTAGGCCTGATTAAGGCGGTAGACAAGTTCGATTATACGAAGGGATACAAGTTCTCCACCTATGCAACTTGGTGGATTCGTCAGGCCATTACTCGGTCTATTGCCGATCAGGCCAGAACAATCCGTATCCCAGTGCACATGGTGGAAACCATCAACAAGCTGATTCGAGTATCCCGTCAGCTGCTTCAGGAGTACGGCCGCGAGCCGACATCCGAGGAAATCGCAAAGGAAATGGGAATCTCCGTAGAGAAGGTTCGGGAAATCAAGAAAATTTCCCAGGATCCGGTTTCTCTGGAGACACCAATCGGCGAGGAGGAAGACAGCCATCTGGGCGACTTCATTCCAGACGATGATGTTCCGGCACCGGTGGATGCCGCTGCGTACTCCATGCTGAAAGAACAGCTGATGGAAGTGCTGGACACCCTGTCCGAGCGTGAGAAGAAAGTGCTGATGCTGAGATTCGGTCTGGAGGACGGAAGACCTCGCACACTGGAAGAAGTGGGCAAGGAATTCAACGTTACCAGAGAGCGTATTCGTCAGATTGAGGCGAAGGCCCTTCGGAAACTGCGTCATCCGAGCCGCAGTAAGAAACTGAGAGATTATCTGGAGTAGGCCTATGCGAATTAGCAATCGGCTACAAGCTCTATACGATGCGGTATCACCGGGAGAATCCGTGGCGGATATCGGAACGGACCACGGATATGTGCCTTTGATGCTTCTTCAGAATGGAATATCGGACAAAGTCATCCTTAGTGATATCAGCAACGGTTCCTTGGCGAAGGCGATTGAAAATGTGAAGGATTCCGGGGTAGAAATACCCTCGGAATGCTTTCGCATCGGAGATGGCCTGAGCACGGTGGGCTTTGCAGAAGTGGACGATGTGATTATTGGGGGGCTAGGGGGACGTACCATTCAGATGATTCTGGCGGAAGATTTGGAAAAGACCCGTTCCTACAAGAAGTTGATTTTGCAGCCCCGAAATAACAGCGGAGAACTTCGTTGCTTCCTGTACTGCAACGGATACGATATTCAGCAGGAGATTCTAGCGGAAGAGGGAAAATTTGTCTGCGAAATTATCGTGGCGGTAACCTCATCGGAAAAGAGAAGACCGGCTCCTTATGACGAGCACGATATTCGCTGGAAGTATCCGGAACAGATGGTTTCCTGTGATTCGGAACTGCTGTCTCAGCGGATTCAGTGGAGAGCAGGACGCATTCTGGAACAGGTGGAAAGCCTGCGAAAGAGTCAAGGAAGTCAAGAAGAGCGGATTCAGCGTCTGCTTGAAGCAAGAGAATACATATTGGGATTAGAACAGAGAAACAAAAAATATCATGCAGAGAAAACTAAGTGTAATTAATATCGCTACCATGTATCTAGGGGCAATCCTGGGGGCAGGATTTGCTTCTGGAAGAGAATGCTGGCAGTTCTTTGGTGTGTTCGGAAACCGGGGATATTTCGGAGCTGCTTTTACCACGGTGGTATTCGTGGCACTGGCATTGATGCTCACGTATATCGCCAGAAGCAAGGGAACTGCGGATCTTGGAAAACTGGTATCCCCCGTGGACAATCCAAAGCTGGAGGCAGTGATTGGATATGTTCTGGCGGCCATCTATTACACACTCATTATTTCGATGAGTGCCGCGGGAGGTTCACTTCTCCTTCAGGAACTGGGGTTGGACCGCCGAATCGGCGGAGTCATTATTGTTCTTCTGGTATTGGTGACGGTGTTCGGTGATTTCGAACGGCTATCTAGGGCTTTTGGGATGATTATTCCATTCGTCTTTCTGCTGGGAATCATTACCATATTGCTCGTAATTGTTTCCGGAAAGTTCATACAGAGCGGAGCCACGTCAGGATTTCAACCGAGCGAGATGGCTCCTTACTGGTGGATTGCAGGGGTGATTTTCGCCGCGTACAACAGCCTGGGATTTATCACCATGGCAGGAAATTGTGCGCTGTCTGCAAGGGATTCCAGAACTGCGTACAGAGGAGCTTTCCTGGGCGCTTTTCTCCCTGGGGTGATGACTCTTTTGCTGCTAACGGCCCTGCTGAAGGACATGGCTTTCTCGGCCACACTGGATTTGCCTATGCTGGGATATTCCCTTCGGATTTCGAGGGTGCTGAATATACTATATGCAGTGATTCTGTATGGCTCCATCTATTCTACAGCCTCTAGCACATTCTATGGATTCAGTACGAAAATTCCAGAGAATCGCTGGAAGAAACCGGTGATGGTGATTGCAGCTTTCGCGGGATTTGGCATCGGTCTTTCGGGATTCAAGAAGCTGGTGGCTTATCTGTATCCACCCCAGGGGTACATTGGAATTCTGATAATCGGAATGATAATTGTGAACTTTTTCCACGAAAGAAAGAAAAATTCACAGAAACAACATATTCAAGCAAAGGTTTAATGTCATTATAATATGCATGGGTAAACCAGACGATCGCGCACTAAGGTGTGAGGAAAGTCCGGGCTCCACAGGGCGAGGATGCCGGATAACGTCCGGCGTAGGTAACTATAGGGAAAGTGCAACAGAAACATTCCGCCGAAACGGGTAATGCCGTGGTAAGGTTGAAATGGTGAGGTAAGAGCTCACCGGCGTTCTGGAGACAGGACGGCCGTGTAAACCCCATCCGGAGCAAGACTAAGAACGGGCCATCGAGTGCAGTTGCCCGCTGCCGCCCTAAGGTAAGTCGCTGGATGCTGTAAGCAATTACAGTACAAGATGGATGATCGTTTAATACAGAACCCTGCTTACGGTTTGCCCATGCATGTTTTATATTATAAAAGGAGGGGTGCGGTGCAGAAATGCATCGTTCTTGTTTTTAAATATGAGATTAGGAATTGATGTAGGATCAACGACAGTAAAACTTTTAATTCTGGATGACAACAACCAGATTCAGTACTCCAGATATGAAAGACATATGTCCAACGTTTTCGAGAAGGTAGGGGAACTCCTTCGGGAACTTCTGGAAGAAAAGGGAGATATGGAGCTGGACGCCGTAATCACCGGATCTGGCGGACTATCTCTGGCCAATCTGTTCGGTATCCGCTTCGAGCAGGAAGTCATTGCCTGCAGTGAAGCAGTTCAGCAGATTATTCCACAGACGGATGTGGCCATTGAGCTGGGGGGAGAGGATGCGAAAATCACTTTCTACGGCTCCACCGTGGAGCAGCGTATGAACGGTACCTGTGCCGGTGGCACCGGAGCCTTCATCGATCAGATGGCAGTGCTTTTGAACACAGATGCCAGTGGACTTAACGAAGCGGCGAAGGATTACGAAACCATCTATCCGATTGCTTCCCGCTGTGGTGTGTTTGCGAAGACAGATATTCAACCACTGATTAACGATGGGGCGAAGACCGCGGATATCGCCGCTTCCATATTCCAGGCGGTGGTCAATCAGATGATCAGCGGACTGGCTTGTGGTCATCCGATTAAGGGAAATGTGGCTTTCCTAGGTGGCCCTCTCCAGTTCCTATCGGAACTTCGGAAACGATTCATCGAAACCTTGAATTTGACGGAAGACGAAGTTATTTTCCCGGAGAACGCCAACTACTTTGTGGCCATCGGTGCAGCCCTTCTGGCAAAGGAGTCCGATCACGTGGCCCTTTCGGATTTGATTGATAAGATTGAACACGCGGATCCATCGCAGATGGATGGAACGAAACGCATGAAACCCCTGTTTGAGTCCCAGCAAGAGTATTTAG
>JBNMGJ010000253.1:0-2188 GCA_050872185.1 Mogibacterium sp. | reverse complement strand
GGAAAAGCAGGCCTTCCGATAATGTGGTTTTACCGGCATCTACGTGGGCCAGAATGCCCATAGTAAGTTTTTTCATCAATGGAATTCCTTTCTATCTTGTGCTATTGTAATGATAACATGGGTTGCAATTATTGTGTAAAATTTAAATGAAAAAGTCCGAGACTTCGGGGGAAATAGGGTTGTACATAGATTGTACACTTTCATGATAATTGGTCTTACATTGATATTCTAATATAAGGGTAGATAAAGGAAGCGATCAGGAGGTTCATTATGATATATTGCGTGGAAGACGATCAGAGCATTCGGGATTTGATGCTGTATACACTGAACGCAGCGGGCTTTGCGGCCAGCGGCTTTCCGGACAGCGTGCCCTTCTGGGACGCCATGAAGCAGGAAGCACCGGAGCTGATTCTCCTGGACATCATGCTGCCGGGAGAAGATGGAATCTCCGTTCTCAAGGAGCTAAAAGCATCTCCCATCACCCGGAATATTCCGGTGATTATGGCCACCGCCAAGGACTCGGAGTACGATAAAGTGATTGGCCTGGATCTGGGGGCGGACGATTACCTGTCGAAGCCCTTCGGCATGATGGAGATGGTTTCCCGAATCAAGGCGGTCCTTCGGAGAACCACCCCGAAGGAAGAAGCGGTGGTGCTGATGCACGGCGGCATCACCATGAACACAGTCAAACATCAGGTCTCCGTCAACGACAAACCGGTGACGCTGACGCTGAAAGAATATGAACTCCTGCGGACATTCATGGAGAATGTGGGAAAGGCGTTCTCAAGAGAGCAGCTTCTCTCCAGCATCTGGGGCATCGACTTCGTGGGGGAGACCCGAACGGTAGACGTTCACATCGGAACCCTCCGAACCAAGTTGGGAAGCTGTGGCAGCCTGATTACCACCGTCCGCGGAGTTGGGTACAGAATGGAGGATTACAGTGAGTAAGAAGATTTTCCGGTCCATCTGGATGGTCTCTGCAGCCGTTCTAATCGCTGCCCTGGTGATTATCATGGCGGCCCTCTACGATTACGTGGATTCCACCCAACGAGAACAATTAGTGGACGAAACCCATCTGGCGTCCCGAGGGGTGGCCCTAGATGGTGCAACTTATCTCAAGAATCTGGATTCCGACAACTACCGGATTACCTGGATTGCCAAGGACGGCAAAGTGCTCTACGACAACCGGGCGAACGCCGGAGGCATGGAGAATCACAAGAATCGTAAAGAATTCAAAGAGGCCGAAGCCAAGGGCACCGGTGAAAGCAGCCGGTACTCCAATACCCTGGACACCAAGCAGCTCTACGTGGCAGAACGCTTGCCGGACAAAAGCGTCCTTCGAATGTCCATCGACCAAAAGCCGGTGTGGATGGTTCTCCTGGGAATCTCCCCTTCCATCATCTTCGTGGCGGTCTTCGCCATCCTTATCTCCATGTGGCTGGCATCGAGACTGGCTTGGAAAATTGTGGAGCCAATCAATAACCTGAACCTGGACGAAGCCATCCAGCACGTAGACGAAGAGGATTTCCGTGAGGTGGCGCCGCTGATTCGCCGCATGACCCAGCAGCAGGAGCAGCTTCGGAAAGACCGAGACGAAATCGCCAAGTCCGCCCAGATTCGCCAGGAATTCACCGCCAACGTGTCCCACGAACTGAAGACCCCTCTCCACGCCATCTCCGGCTACGCGGAGCTTCTGGAGAACGGCATCGTCAAAGACGAGGACATCAAGCCTTTCGCTGGCAAGATTCGGAAGGAATCCCTCCGAATGGCCAAGTTGGTGGAGGACACCATTGGCCTGAGCAAACTGGACAGCGGTGCCAAGGAAATGAAATGGGAAGACATAGACCTGTACACCATTGCCGAAAACGCAGTGGACTGCTTGGAAATCCCAGCGGAAGACGCCGGCGTCTCCATCTCCCTGGACGGGATTTCCTGTCCGATGCACGGCATCCCGGAAACACTGTACAGCATCGTCTACAACCTGTGCGAGAACGGCATCAAGTACAACCATCCCGGTGGATACGTCCATGTTCGTCTGGAAAACGAGGCGGTAGACGGATTAGCGAACGGCTCAGGTACCATCATCCTCACCGTTCAGGATTCCGGCGTAGGCATCCCGAAGGAAGAACAAAGCCGCATCTTCGAACGGTTCTACCGAGTGGACAAGAGCCGCTCCAAAGAAGTGGGC
>JBNMGJ010000124.1:0-5526 GCA_050872185.1 Mogibacterium sp. | reverse complement strand
TTGGCGCCAACGGCCTTGAATCAGCAGCGTTTCCATTTCGAACGAATCGGAAATCTGGTGGCGCTGGAAGCGGGCAAAGGTCCTTTTACCAAGGTGGACCTGGGAATCGTACGATGCCACTTTGAAATCGGCGCTGGAAAAGATAATTTCCAGTGGATGCCGGAGGATGAATAGAGGAATAAAACAGGAGTGTGCTTGTGGAAACAACAAAGAAAAAGGGAAAGGGTATTGTCAAACTAGTCGCATTTATCTTGATTATTCTGGTAATCGCAACACTGAATCAGTATTACGGCTGGTCCGACTTCTTCAAAGGGGATGATTGGTACGGACGCCTTCAGACCCTGGTGCAGACGAATTTTCTGGAAGCCACGCTGGTATATATCCTGGTGATGGTGGTGGCCAGCGTGGTGCTGGCGGTTCCCGGTGTAACCTTTGCCATTATTGCGGGGGCCATATTCGGACCCTGGTGGGGGACTTTGCTGTGCACCCTGTCGGCCACCATTGGCGCCATCGCGGCCTTTATCGTTGGGCGGTTCTTCCTGCAGGATGGTCTTCGGGATCAGATTGCGAAGAATCAGTACATCCGAAAGCTTCTCTTCGACCAGAACACCAAGAACGAGATGATGGTGTTGATGATTACTCGGCTGGTTCCCGTGTTTCCATATAATCTGCAGAATTTCGCCTACGGGATTACGGACATCAGTCTGGTGAAATATTCTATTGGAACGTTCCTCTTCATGATTCCGGGTACGGCTATGTACACCATCGGAACCTATGCGGTAACTGGTGCTGGGAATAAGCTCCTCTACATCGGGCTGACGGCAGCCATCGTGGTCTGCGTGCTGGCGGTGAGCAAAGTGCTCCGGAAGAAATACGTTCCGGCGGAAGATACGGTGGAATCAGCAGATTCAGCAGATTCAGTGGAAGTAGCGGAATCATCAGTGCAGAAAGAGGTGCAGGATGGCGAGTAAATACACCGATGTGAATTGGCAGAAAGGCTGGGATGAGAGCTGCAGCTTGGAATCCTTGCAGCAGATTGCCGACGCTTGCATTCACTGCGGGCAATGCAAAACCCATTGTGATTTCCTGTCGAAATACGATATGGATTTGGGTAATGTGGAGGTGCTCCGGCAGCATACCTACAGCTGTTTCCTCTGCGGAGAGTGCGACCGAGTCTGTCCGATGGGAATCAGCGGAAGCCATCTCTTCTTGCAGCTTCGCCGGATGCAGGTCCGGGATAACGGACTGGAAGAGAAACCCTACTCTTTCGTTCTGAACGAAAAGAGAAATTATCGCTTTCGGAACTACCGGAAAGCCACCGAAGGGTCGGTGCTGTTCCCTGGATGCAATTTCCCCTCTATGTTTCCGAAGACGAATCAGCGAATTGCGGAACTATGCAGAGAGAAGGGCATCGGTCTGGTATACGACTGCTGCGGAAAGCCCATCGCGGAGCTGGGGCTGTATAAGGACGAACAGCGTATTCTAAAGGAACTGGCAGAGAGGCTTTCGGAAGGTCACATTAGTGAAATTATCACCATGTGTCCCAACTGCTATGGATTCCTTAAGGGACGGATTCCTCAGAAGGTGACCTCCGTCTACGAAGTGCTTCCAGAGTTGGTATCGGAAATCCAGGTGCCGAAAGATGTGGAGATACAGATTCCATGCCCAGACCGAGGCGACTTGGAATGGTATGGCAAAATTTCGGAACTACTTGGATACGAGCCGAAGGTGACCCAGGCGAAGCAGTGCTGCGGACTGGGAGGTATGGCTTCGGCGAAGGAACCGGAACTGGCGAAGTCCTGCGGCAACGGACTTGTACAAGGGGAGAAAAACACCACGTTTTGCGCATCCTGCGCTGGACAGTTCGCAAGAAACGGCAAAGAAATCCGGCATATTCTGTCTCTGATGCTAGGGGTAGATGAAGCCCCAGCCACACGGACATCTTATCTCAACCGGGTGCGGACGAAGTTCAAATAATCTTTTTTTACAGGAAAAACGACATTGAAAAACCGGTCTTCCATAGGGAGGACCGGTTTCGTAATGTTATGTGTTGTTAGCGCCGTCCCCGTTTGGATTCGTGCCACATATCGATGAGAAAAGCGATGGCAATGCCGGCGAAGAGGATAATCTTCACATGGCTGTTGCTTCCGCTAGTTGCAAATGCGAACATCGGTGTGGCGGCGATGACCAGGGCCATGGTCAGCAGGGTCATCATATGTGTAATGCGTTCTTTCATAAGTAATTCCACCTTTCGTATGCTATTAAGTATCATAGCCGCCCAGAGCAAATAAGTCAACCGGATTCAACCTTGACCAGGGATTTCTGAAAAAAGGAAAGAAAAAAACAGAAGCGATTTGAACGGGAGTCGCTTCTGCCTTCGTCTTATATGGTTATTTTTGTAGAGGTTTGATTTCTTACAAGACAATAATACTATATATGGACTGTTTTGTAAAATTAATTGTTATAAACATAACAATAAAAAATATTAAACGATTAATGTAAGCGTTCCTCTGACAAGAAAATTCTGTAAAGCATATAATTCAAGCCTTTCCAATCTATTGAATTGTCAAGTAGTTTCTGATATTATAATTTTTAAAAGGAATGAGGAGATTGTTTATGGAAATTCGTAATATAGTAACTTTCATCAAGGCAACAGAAATGCAGAGCTTTACGAAGACCGCCGCACAGTTGGGATATTCGCAGGCTGCTGTGACTGTGCAGATTAAACAATTGGAAGACGAACTGGGGACACAGCTCTTTGACCGAATCGGTCGGAGTGTGAAGTTGACCTATGCCGGCGAGAAGTTCATGCCCTATGCGCTGAATCTGATGAAGTCTGTAGAGGAGGCATCCTCCTTCATGAAGAATGGAGACGATCCATCCGGAACACTGCGCATTGGTGCCAGCTCCTCCTTTTCGGCAGGAATGCTGCCGCAGATTCTTCCGGGATTCCACGAGAGATACCCGAAAATCGACGTTATCGTCAAAACCACGGACTTGCTGTCCTCTACATTTGAATTGCTGCGCCAGAATGATTTGGACTTCACCTTCACGCTGGAGAAGAAAAGTAATAACGATGACTTTGTCAACGTGGCGGAGCGAAAAGAGAAGATTGTCTTCGTTACCCATCCGATGAACCCTTTGGCGAAGATGAAGAATGTGCCACTGGAGCAGGTGGTGCGCGAGAATTTCATCTCTTCTGATCGGGGCATCAGTTACGGACACTATCTGGAAGAGGAACTTGCAGGGCGGGGAATCAGCTTCCATCCAGCACTGGAAATCGGTTCCACTTCGGCCATCATCAACATGATCTGCAAAGGAAACGGCGTTTCCTTCCTGCCGAAATTCCTGGTAGACGACCCGATTAACGCGGGGATGCTGTCCATCATCGATACGGAGGAGATTGAAATGCAGATGTGGACCCAGATGCTGCGCCTGAAGAACAAGTGGCTCAACCCAGTGATGATTGCCTTCATCGATTATTTGAGGGAAATTTTTCAGGAGTTGTAGGGGAAAATGTAGATGAAAGTGCCCTTCCCCAAGAGGAATATAATTTCCTCTTGGGGAGAGGCACTTTTGATATCGTGTGCCGGGCGTATGGCGAAATCTCGGCACATACCATATCGCCCAATGTGACCGTGATGTGATATGTTGGCGGCAAAAACCCTGGAAGGCCGGAAAATGAGGATCGCGACGCCAATTGCTTTTAACGAAATGGGAAAATGAAGGGTGCCAAATGTGAAAAAATAACGGAAACTGGCGAGAAATCTTAAGATTCGCCACCGCAATGTAACTGAGAATTGTAAAAGCAGGAAATCGTTGGCGGAGATTGACCGAGAAAGCTTGAAATCTCGATACGCTGCCGCCATAACTTCATCTGACGGTCACATTGGGGAAAATTCTTTAAATAACAGGTTTATTAATATTACGCATCAAATCAAGTGTGTACTGAAGGGGAATTTGTTTTGTGCCATAATGACATCAGGAGGTGTGAATATGTCAGAAAACACTGTTTTAGAAAGTATACTCAGAAGAGAGTTAGATCGCCAAAGAAGAATGAAACAAACTTACGAAGAGCGAAGAGAAAAAGTGAGTGACTTCGAAGGCGTTAGGATGTCTATCAGTAAAAAAAGGAACAAGGACTATTACTATCTGGTAAAAGATGGTGGACTAGAATATCTGGGTGATGAAAAGAATGAAACCGTTCAGGCTATCAAAGAATTGCGATTATGCGAAAAAGTGCTGCAAATAACAGAGGCTAACATAGAAGCATTGAAAACATTGTTGAAAAAATATAATTGGATTACACCGAAACTGATTCGGGAGAAAATGCCGAAAACGTATCTTCCGACGAATTTGGATGAGAATTTTGAGGACAAAAGGTTTAACAAGAACTGGCAGCGGAAAATGAATGCAATCAAGAAATCCTATCCCATCAAGAATCCGGAAAACCTTATTGCAGAGACCTGTGATGGAACCAGAGTTCGAAGCCGTGCGGAAGCGTTGCTCTACGACATGTTTGTTGCGATGGGGTTCATCGTGCTATATGAATTCCCGTTAATAATCGACGGGAAAGTTTTCTACCCGGATTTTCTGCTGATGAATCCGCGAACACATAAGCTGTACATATGGGAACATCTTGGATTGTGGTATCACGAAACCTGGGGACCGTCTTATCGGCAGGAGTTCATTCAGAAAACGATGCAATATGCACAACTGGGATTCAGCCTTGGATATAATTTGTGGACATCCTTTGAGTCTCCGGGAGGCGGTATCTATTTGAATCCGTTACAGGAGTTGTGCAGAAGTATTCTGGATAATACGAATAGCGATGAAAAGGGGGTAGATGCAGTTGCGTTCTATAAGGAAATCGCTTCGAAGGAAAAGGGAGCGTAATTGTTACTGGCTGTGATGTCACAACTTACTATCGGTGCTATCACCCAATGTGACCGTGGTGTGATATGTTGGCGGCAAAAACCCTGGAAGGCCGGAAAATGAGGATTGCGGCGCCAATTGTTTTTACCGGAGGAAGGAAATCGGGGAAATTGAATGTGAAAATATGGCGGAAGACCGTGGGCAATCCAAAGGTTCCGCCACGGCACCACAACCGATATTGGTAAAAACAGGAAATCGTTGGCGGTGGTTTACCGAGAAAGGCTACAATCTCGGCATGCCGCCGCCATAACTTCACGCCACGGTCACATTGGGACGGGGGCGGCAACTGCGGACATATGAAAAACGTGGGTACCGCAGTTGCGATACCCACGTTTCAAACTCAATTCTACACAATCACCAATTACTCAGCGATAACAGTACCAGTGCAAGCTCTGCCGGTGCAAGCTGCATTTCCTTCGTCTGTGTCCAGATGAACAACGGTAGCCGGTCCACCGATTCTGCAGATAACGTCGCCGAATGTCAGCGCTCTCTTCATTCCGGTGTCAATCTTCAGCTCAACAACCTGGTTCTGCTCAACGCCCAGCTTAGCAGCGTCTTCCTCGGAAAGGTGAACGTGTCTCTGTGCAATGA
>JBNMGJ010000172.1:0-3977 GCA_050872185.1 Mogibacterium sp. | reverse complement strand
TTCCCGCCAGCGCACAGCATCCAATTGGAGAAACGTTGGTGCGACGGTAGATGTCTTTCAAGCGATCCAAATCCCGCAGATACATCATGGCATAGGCCATGAGATGATGTCCGAAGGTAATCGGTTGTGCTCTCTGCAAATGGGTGTATCCCGGCATGACCGTGCTTTTGTATTCCTCGGCCTTCTCCGCCAGGGCGTCAATCATATCCAGAAGGAGACCCTGGAGCTCTTCGATTTCTTCTTTTACATAGATTCGAAGGTCCAGTGCCACCTGGTCATTCCGGCTTCTAGCGGTGTGAAGCATCTTTCCTTCGTCGCCAATGCGCTCCGTCAGTGCTCCCTCGATGAACATGTGGACGTCCTCCGCGGTCATATCCACTGCCATCTTGCCGCTTTCCAGATCTTCCAGGATTCCTTCCAGTCCTTCGATAATGTGGTCCTTGGCCGTAACCGGAATGATTCCCTTCGCTGCCAGCATCTCCGCATGCATAATCGATCCGGTGATGTCTTGTCTATACAATCTCTGGTCGAATGGAATCGACGCATTGAATTTGTCTGCAATCTTGTTCAGTTCTCCGGCGGTACGGCCGGTCCACATTTTCTTCATATTATAATTCTCCTAAATCTATTATTTGTTGTTCTTCTGGTCCACCATTGCCTGAACTGTGATAGGAAGTCCGAACAGGTTGATGAAACCGTTGGCATCGGTCTGATCGTAATCCGATTCACCGAATGTTGCGATTTCTTCGGAGTACAGGGAATAATCACTCCAGAGACCTGCCTTAATGACATTGCCCTTGTACAGCTTCATGCGAACTTTACCGGTTACATGTTCCTGAGTCTTGTCTACGAATGCAGACAGAGCCTCTCTCAGCGGTGTGAACCACTGTCCATTATACACCACTTCGGCGAAAGTAACAGCAAGTTTCTGCTTCTCGTGCATGGTCATCTTATCCAATGTAGCGGATTCCAGGTATTCGTGAGCCTTGTACAGGATGGTGCCTCCTGGTGTCTCATAGACTCCACGGCACTTCATTCCAACGAGACGGTTCTCGATGATGTCCAGCAGGCCGATACCGTTCTTGCCGCCCAGTTCGTTCAGCTTGAGAATGATGTTCTTTGCACTCATCTTCTCACCGTTCAGAGCTACCGGTGTACCCTGCTCAAACTCTAACTCGATGTAAGTTGGTTCGTCTGGTGCATCGATTGGGGATACGCCCATTTCCAGGAATCCCTTCTCTTCATACTTCGGTTCGTTCTCAATTTCTTCCAAATCCAGACCCTCATGGCTCAGGTGCCACAGGTTCTTATCCTTGGAATAGTTGGTCTCACGGTTAATCTTCAGCGGTACATTGTGTGCCTCTGCGTAATCAATTTCTTCTTCACGAGACTTGATATCCCACTCTCTCCATGGAGCGATGATTGGCATCTCCGGTGCGAAGTGCTTGATGGTCAGCTCGAAACGAACCTGGTCATTTCCCTTACCAGTGCAGCCGTGGCAAATTGCATCGGCGCCTTCCTTCTTGGCAACCTCTACCAGACCCTTGGCAATGCAAGGTCTTGCAGTACTGGTTCCCAGCAGATACTCTTCGTAGATTGCGCCTGCCTTCATGGTCGGAATGATGAAATCATCCACGTATTCGTCGGTCTGATCTAGCACATACAGCTTGGATGCGCCGGTCTTAAGTGCCTTCTCTTCCAGACCTTCCAGCTCGTCGGCCTGACCTACGTTACCAGATACGGCAATAACTTCACAGTTGTTGTAGTTCTCCTTGAGCCACGGAATAATAATGGATGTATCCAATCCGCCGGAATATGCAAGAACTACTTTCTTAATGTCTTCTTTTTTCATGACAATTACCCCTTTTCTATATGTATTTCATGTATTTCATTATACATAATTATTCATATTTGTCAATAAAAATTCAAAACTTATTCATTTGTACTCATATTTATGCATGAGATATTCTTGATGTATGTATTGGCGAGCAGGGCGCGGTTGACGGCGCACGCTGCTTCATTACTCGGGCGCCGTCAACTCTTGGGCTTGTTCCACGTCCTCCGCAGGTTGTGGTTGACGACGCGCCCCGCTTCCTCACACCGGCGCCGTCAACGCCTATATGAAAAGGAGCTGTTCCGTTCTCAAGAAACGGGACAGCTCCTACTTTTCCTATCTTATGAAATTACTGTATTCTGATTCACTAATTTGCAATGAGATAAATAGC
This sequence comes from Mogibacterium sp., assembly GCA_050872185.1. Classification (GTDB taxonomy): domain Bacteria; phylum Bacillota; class Clostridia; order Peptostreptococcales; family Anaerovoracaceae; genus Mogibacterium_A. Next base: position 1,752 of record JBNMGJ010000172.1, on the reverse strand, counting down.
CTTCTCATCGCAACATATCTTGGATGTGTGGTTGTAGATTAGCCGAAGAATTCTCATTTTCTCCAAAAGCACGTCAGTTCCCGGACTCCTCATCGCCGAGAAATCTCCCACCGATTGTCGTTTCATCAAATTGGCGTTCTCTTCCATGCTTTCGCCTTTCTCCTGGAGGAACTCATCCACGGGTCCTTCTTTGACTAGCGGAATATTTCCAATCATCTTGCCGGCGGCCTTCGCAGCGACGCCAGCTCCTTTTACAAGGTTTGCACCAATGTTATCTTCACCTAATTTCTCCAGGCGTAACGAAGCCTTCTCAAATAGCTCTCGATAACCTCTGGCTAAGGTTTCCACCTCGGACTCTACACTCATAATGTATTGTTCCTTATAATTTCCGCTCAGCATAATCTCCATCAGGGATGCCAGGGCGAAAGTGTACAGCGAAAGGCGATAGAATTTGAACTTCTTCATGAGCTCGGTCAGCAGTGATTCTGGCTTGGTGGGATCCAGGCGGAGCTTCTTGGGAGAAATCATGGCTGTAATTTCTTCCACGTACATATTCATGTCTTTGCGGGCTTGCTTCTGGATGAACGCAACCTGATTGTGGTTGCTGGCCACCTGCTGTGTATTGTCCCAGCGGTATTTGTAGTTGGATACAATGTCCTGAAGTGAAGCCACATTCGCCTTCGTCTCGGATTCCCTCTCCAGTTCCAGGAAATCCAGAATCTTCTTCTGAGTCTCTGCAATCTGCGACAGGTCTTTCTCGATGGAATAGAGGGCGGCGGCCATCAGCATGGTGGAAGGATTGATGGCGGCGGTGGACTTGGATACCGCTTCGACCGAGTCTACTTGTTTAAGCCTAGCAAACTTTCTACCTCCTGCTTTCGTCACCAAAGACGGATAATCTTCTCCGGCGTACTTCTTCGATGCTTGGAGTACCTCTCCCGCTTCCTGATTGGTAATTCTGTATAGTCCCTTCGTGTCAATATTAATCTCCTGAGTCACCGTATTAAATGCCGGAATCAGCGATGAAACCCCCGCACCCAGCGTGGATAGCTCGGCAATGGGAATGCGCAGGGCTTTGTCGCTGTTGATGGCGGCGGTGATGTCCAGGATTTCGGAATCAGTCAGCTCTTCCAGCCCCATGATTTCCGGATTTTCGTTCATATCGTTTCCATCATTATTGAATTGAATAATTTCCCCCATGGTGGTCCTCCTGTTTTTGTAAAAGTAGGTTGCTTATACCTTATAGGCTTTCATATTGTAGTTCTTTCCATTCGCGGCAGTTATCAAGTATCTCTTAATAACTTCTTCCTTCCTCAACTCTCCATCCTCAGGAATCTGTTTCGGAATCAGCGACGAACTATCCGGAATTTCCGGATAGTTGCCACTTCAGCTTCAGACAATGCAATCAACTTAGGATAATTTTTCTACCTGTATTTACGGCCGACAAGTTCTCGAATTTTGGAAACCGTATTTCCCCAATTCGTAGGACAGTGTCTGACAAATTAAGTCACCCTATCCATATATTTCATCCAACTTCTCTTGCAATGTCCCTGCTTTCGCATATGGCAGGGCATCCACCTGTTTGAAGTTATGCGCAGCGTCTTTGATGTCGTCATCAAATCCCAAGATATAATTCGTTGCAATCTTGTAGATAATCTCGGTTGGCGCCAAACCGTATACTTGTTTTGTAAAAATATGCCTTAGCCGTGCATCTTTGTCCGGGAACAAGGACTTCATCTTCTCACTCTGATA
>JBNMGJ010000171.1:0-4013 GCA_050872185.1 Mogibacterium sp. | reverse complement strand
TATTGAAAATGGGAGAGAGTTTGCATCGGAATGCGAAGTAAAAAGGGGCTGTCACCGTGCGACAGCCCCTTTTGATTGCGCAGAAGCGCTTAAAAAATCCAGATGTCCTTGTCGTTATCACAGAATTTTTTTCCGATACTCATCCACATCCACCGTCCGACCCGTAAGCCGAGATTCCTCGGCGGCACAGGCGATGATGTGGCTTTCGATGGAGCGGGCGATTTCGGAAGTCTCTGGGTTCGAGAAAGTTTCTTTTACCGGATGGGCTTCCCACGTAAGCCGCTGAGATAAGGCATCCACAAAGGCATCTACGATGCCGATGTCACCGCCACCGTGACGGCCCTGGTACGGATGGAGGGGAATGATTTCCTGTTCCATTCCCGCCTCCGCAAAGGAATGGAAACGGGTAATACTCAGGTGATCCTCCGAGTCGTCCCCCTGAATGGAGCCGTGTTCACACATGACTTTGATGCGGCGGTGGATGTGGTCGGAGAAGGCGCTCATCTGGAAGGCGGCGGTAACCCCATTGGCGAACTGGATGGCGGTGGTCTGCTGATCGCAGACGTTGTTGTCGCAGTGGAAAACGCAGCGGCCGTAAGGGCCGTCATCCAAGGCGCGCCGCATGCCGTCTTCGGTCTGCTCCTCCGTCACATCGATGGCCCGCCATTTTCCAATCATGGGAAGATAGGTGTGGTAGGCGTCGAAGCGGCAGGACTCCCGTAAAGCACAGTCCCTGCAGCGAAGAGCACTGCCTTCCGGGGCATTTTCCGGGCAAAAATAAGAGAGGGTGCCGTAGGAGGAAACCGACACAGCTGGACTTTCCGTCAGCCAGGCAAGGATGTCCATATCGTGGCAAGATTTCTGCAGGATGATGGGGCTGCTGGTATGGCTGTTGTTCCATTTGCCCCGGACGAAGGAGTGAGCCATGTGGTAATTCCCCATGTACTCCGCGTACTCGATGATTTGAATGCGGCCCAGTTCGCCGGAGTCGATGGTATCCTTGATGGTTCGGAAGAACTCGGTATAGCGGAGGACGTGGCAGACCATGACCAGAAGTCCCTGGGCGTCGGCTTTCTGCTGAATCCTCAGGCATTCGTCTATATTCGGAGAGATGGGCTTCTCCAAGAGAAGGTGGTATCCCAGGTCCAGAAGGGGCATGGCACAAGCGTAGTGATCCTGATCCATGGTGGCCACGATGGCGGCATCGGAAATCCGGCCTCGTGCCAGAAAATCCTCCAGGCGGGAATAGGCCTCCGGAATGTGGAAGGCTTCCACTGCAGCGGCCTGCCGCTCTGGATTCGGCTCCACCACTGCGTTGATTTCGATTCCTTTGTCCATCAGATAGGAAGCGTAGATGGTGCCACGCTGTCCGGCGCCAATCAGGGCGATTTTCATAAGCTTCTCCTTCTAATTCGAAATAAATACCTTTCCATTATAGAGAGTTCCAGAGACTTTTACAAATTCAAAGAAACTATAATCTTTTTTTCACCCTCTCCAGGGAGTATAATCAGGACAGGTAACATGTGAAGAGGAGGAAGTATTATGCCTAAGAATGATACGAAGCGAGTGCCGGTGTTCGAGAACGGACTGGCTCAGCCGGTGTTTCCTTTTACCGACGGAAAGACGGGAGCAGAGTACGATCCGGAGACATCGGAAATTGTCCGTTATTGCGTCTATGTCGAAGGGGATTACGATAGCACTGGTGACGGCCAAGGGGATTTGATCAAAGCAGTGGTTCAGGTTCCCCGCAGTGCCGCAGAAGGAAATTACAAAGCGGCTACCGTATTTGAAGCTCGCCCCTACTGCGCTGGAATCAACGCAGACGGCTATGACCACATGAAGGCGGTGGAAGGAAATGAGGCGCCGAAGGAACGGGTTGCCTTTTCCAGAGAGGTGAAGCCTGGTAAGCCTGCGGAGTTCATGGGAACCCTGGAAGCGGCAGCCCAAGCAGACCCAGCGGACTGGTATTATCCGGACCAGGGAAACGACAGCGCATCTTGCTACGAGAACCTGGATGCCTATAACTATTATCTGGTTCGAGGCTTTGCCGTCGTTGTTAGCGCCGGCGTAGGAACCCTGGGGTCCGATGGATTCGAATACACCGGCTCGGACGTGGAGAGAGACGCCTTCCGCTGCGTGGTGGAATGGCTCCACGGAGACCGGATTGCCTACACGGATCGGACCCGGAAGACGGGAATCCGGGCGGATTGGTCCAACGGAAATGTGGCCATGACCGGAAGATCCTATGCGGGAACCATGCCTTTCGCCGTAGCCACCACCGGAGTTGCCGGCCTAAAAACCATCGTGCCGGTGGCAGGAATCAGTGACTGGTATAGCTTCCTAAATCAGCAGGGCGCCCAGCGGTACTGGCCTGCGGAAATGCTCATGAGCTTCCTGGCGTATTTCTGTTCCAGCCGCTACAACGACCCGAACCTAACAGCAGAGGAAAAGCAGGCCATCCTGGATTTCCACCAGCAGTTCGCCTACGACCAGCTGAAGAAGGGATTCGACTACAGCGACTTCTGGAAGGAAGGAAACTACACCTTGAATGCTTCTCACATCCAGTGTAGCGCCTTGATTGTCCACGGACTCAACGATGAGAACGTCTCCACAAAGCAGTTTGAAATGATGCTGAATTCCTTCCAGGAAGCGGATCAGACGGTAAAAGTAATTCTCCACCAAGGTCCCCACATGACTCCGACCATGGCCAACAAGGGATATGGAATTTCCGTCAATGGAAAACACTATGACGATATCGTCAACAAGTGGATTTCCCATTATCTCTACGACGTGGACAACGATGCGGAAGACATGCCGGAGGTGCTGGTTCAGAACAACGTGGATCAGTATCAGTGGGATGAGATGGATTCCTGGGAAGCGGACTTCGATTACGATTTCCAGAGCGAAATGGATGGAACTACTATCATCGATACCGACTGGGAGAAGGCCGGCATCAACAAGGAGAACTTCGATGAGCGCATGAGCCTCCAGGATTCCAACATGAATCAGCGGTATCTAAGCACACCGGCAGAAGAGGATGTGACCATCCAGGGAACGGTGGTGGTTAAGTTCGATGCTTCGCTGGCAGATGGAGACGCGGATGCAGGCTTCCATCCGGTGAACATCAACGATGCGGATGAGTTGAGTTTCCGTCTGGGAAGCGACTCCGGCCGAATGGACGATGTAAAGCTGACGGTTCTCCTCTGCGATGTATCGGATAAAGAATTCCCGAGCATTCAGACCACAGACCCAGAGCGAAACGTAATTCCGGTGATTTCTCGGAACAAGGGCGCCATCCACAACGGAAGCAATCTGCCGGACTTCGACGAAGTGGCTTTCGACACTGTGAACAAGAAGTACTGCGTTATTACTCGGGCATACATCGATTTATGCAATCCGGCATCGGGATACGCTCCAGAGACCTCGGCGGAATCCATCGAGCTGAAGAAGGGGGAAAAGCACTCCTATCAGGTATACCTGAACCCGGCAAGATACACGGTAGAAGAGGGCCATCGCCTGGCCGTGGTTATCGGCACAGAAGATCCGGTGAACTGCCTGATTCACAAGACTTATTCCATCGAAATCGATAACGCATCGGTGCAGGCAGAAATTCCAATGGTTTAATTGGGTAGAAATTTACCACTTAGCGAAAAATGAACTGTTTGTTCATTTCGTTTTGGATGATTGGCTGGTATAATTTACGTGAGATGTAGAGCTAAGACATCTGTAACAAACTGGGGGAGTGGGATCACAGTGGTCCCAGATAGAGGTGAGACTATCCATTTTACCTTCTTTGTTTTCTTTAGTATGATAGTTGGCCTCGCAAAAAAGAGTGGGTGTCGCATTTGCGACACTCACTCTTTTTGTGTGCCGGAAATTGCATCTTGTGAATGGCGGAGCGCCGTCAACCTGCGAGTGATGTTGCGCTCGCGAACCCCGGCCGATTGACGGAAGGGCCGATTGACGGCGGGGCTGAGAGAAATGGCGGAGCGCCGTCAACCTGCGAGTGATGT
>JBNMGJ010000291.1:0-1448 GCA_050872185.1 Mogibacterium sp. | reverse complement strand
GGCCGCGTTATCGGAGAAGGGTATCACCGGAAATACGGAGAGCTTCACGCGGAGCGAAATGCGCTGGCGGCTTGCACCGAAGATCCGGCGGGCTCCACGCTCTACGTGACGCTGGAACCCTGCTGTCACTACGGAAAGACACCGCCGTGTACGGAGATTATTCTGGAGAAGAAAATTGCCAGAGTGGTGATTGGGTCTCGAGATCCCAATCCGAAAGTGGCCGGCAAGGGGGCACGAATCTTAAGAGAACATGGAGTCGAGGTGATTGAAGATTACATGCGGGACGCCTGTGATAAGCTGAACCCGGTGTTCTTCCATTACATCACCACGGGAATGCCTTACGGCGTGATGAAATACGCCATGACGGCAGACGGAAAGATTGCCACCCGGACCGGCGCATCGAAGTGGATTACAGGAGAGAACGCACGAAATCATGTGCATCAGCTCCGGGGAAGATATGCGGCAATCCTAGCGGGAATTGGAACCGTGTTGGCGGATGATCCCATGCTGAACTGCCGAGTAGAGGGCGCCCATCAGCCCCTGCGGGTTGTGGTAGACAGCCATCTTCGGATCCCACTGGAGAGCAAACTGGTTCAGACGGCGAAGGAATTTCCGCTGCTAGTGGCCTGCAGCGAAGCAGAACTTAAGAAAGCTGAATTGATAACTCGGAAAGAGAAGCTGGAAGAATCTGGTGCCCGGGTGTGGGGAATTCCGGAACGAGATGGGAAACCGGACCTCAAGGTGCTGGCAAAGCGTCTTGGCGAAGAGAAAATCGATTCCATCCTGATCGAAGGAGGCGGATCCATTCACGAGGCGGCGCTTCGAGCGGGAATTGTGCATCATGTCTACGCCTACATCGCACCGAAAATCTTTGGGGGCCGAGATGCGAAGACCCCGGTGGAAGGCAGCGGCGTTTCCCTTCCAGAAGAAGGGGCGAAGCTGAAACTCACCGGCATTACCGTTCTACTGAATGACATGCTGCTGGAGTACGATGTGGAAGGAGGCATGGAATGTTCACAGGAATCGTAGAAGAAGTAGGAACCATGCAAGGGGTTCAGATGGGAACCACCTCGGGCAAGATTCACCTCAAGGCATCCAAAGTCCTGGAAGGAACCCAGTTAGGCGACAGCATTGCGGTGAACGGAGTGTGCCTCACCGTGACGAATATGACGGCGGATGGGTTTACCGCCGATGTAATGCCGGAGACGTTGCGGCGAAGTAACCTGGGACAGCTGCGGTCCGGTGATCCGGTGGATTTGGAACGGGCCATGGCAGCGGACGGACGGTTCGGTGGCCATCTGGTATCCGGTCACATTGACGGAACGGGAATCATCACCCAGCTGCGAAGAGAAGGAAACGCGGTGTGGGTGCGGATTCAGACCACACCGGAAATTCTGAGACTGATTGTGGAGAAGGGCTCCATCACCATCGATGGCATTAGCTTGACG